>JACPGF010000072.1 GCA_016182615.1 Ignavibacteriales bacterium | reverse complement strand
ATGTCGCGGTGTGTCAACTTGAACCAAGCTCTGCCGAATGCATCGGCAAAAGCCTCCGGATCTTTATGGAAACGGCGTGCAATCGGTTCGTAAATTGGATCCAAACGCAGAGATAAATCAGCCGTGGTCATCATCGGTCTGTTCTTCTTTTGGGGGTCGTGGGCATCCGGAATCATGTGTTCGTCCTTAACATCCTTCGCCAGCCATTGCCATGCACCAGCCGGGCTTTTAACAAGTTCCCATTCGTACCCGAAAAGCATATCAAAATAACCATTATCCCATTTTGTAGGGTTTGGTTTCCAGGCACCTTCTATTCCACTGGTTGTTGTATGAACACCTTTACCGGTGCCGAATTTGTGTTTTACCAAAAGTATGACCGCCGGCAACAAGCGCAACAGTCTCCTCGTCATTCATTGCCATACGGGCAAAAGTTTCACGTACATCGCGGCCAGAGGCCAAAGGGTCAGGATTGCCATTAGGACCTTCGGGATTAACATAGATAAGCCCCATCTGAACTGCTGCCAAGGGGTTCTCAAGTTCACGGTCTCCGGAATAACGCTTATCACCAAGCCATGTTTTTTCATTACCCCAGTTAATATCTTCTTGTGGCTGCCAAATATCTTCGCGGCCTCCGCCAAAGCCAAAGGTTTTAAAACCCATCGATTCTAATGCGCAGTTCCCTGCTAAAATAAATAAGTCAGCCCATGAAATTCTATTGCCATATTTTTGTTTGACGGGCCAAAGTAGACGGCGTGCTTTATCCAGATTGGCGTTATCAGGCCAACTGTTTACCGGCGCGAACCTTTGGTTGCCATTCCCACCCCCGCCGCGGCCATCGGAAATGCGGTATGTACCGGCACTGTGCCATGCCATACGAATAAATAAGCCACCGTAATGGCCCCAGTCGGCTGGCCACCAATCCTGCGAATCAGTCATTAGTGCATACAAGTCTTTCTTCAAAGCTGCGAAATCAATTTTTTTGAATGCTTCCGCGTAACGAAATTCCGGTCCCATCGGATTGGATGCTGGGGTGTGTTGATGGAGAATTCCCAGATTTAGTTGGTTAGGCCACCAGTCCTTGTTGGTTGTACCGCCCGCTGCAGCAGTTAACCCGGATTTACCAGTTACCGGACATTTATTTTCTTCACTCATATATATATCCTTTTGGTTATAATAATTAAAGTTTTACCATTGTTTATTTCTTAAAATTTTTATTCTTTTTTCTTTTTGTTATAGCTGCCAATAAGGTGCAAATTAATTTCCTCGATGGAGAAGCCCGTGACTTTTTTTCTCTCGAAATAATCTTTCAGCAGCACATCAAGTTCTTCATCAACATAGTCTATTATTTCCCCGGATTCAGAGCAATACAGATGATGATGTTTATCGAGTACGGAATCGTACCGCATAACTCCCTTATCGGTCATCACTTTTCTAATAATTCCTTTCGCAACAAATAGATCAAGTACCTTGTAAATTGTTCCCACCGCAATATGAGGGTGGCTTTTCTGTATAAATGAAATAATCATTTCAGCAGAAGGATGTGATTTTAGTTTATGCAACGCTTCCATTACTGCAATTCTTTGAGGAGTTATTTTTAACCCCACTGAAATAAGGGTATTTTTATCAGAGTACATGTAGATTTTTTCTTATATGAGAATTATTCTTATCTAAGATATGATATTTCCAATGGTTTGTCAACAGAAATTTTTTGATACACTGGATTTGGCTTATGGGAGCAAAATATTTAAAGTTACTAATGGAAGTATAAGAGTTGTTGAGCGGCGAGTAATGCATGGAGTCCCCTGCTCAATTGGTATTTCCAAGCCTGAAGCAAATTCCGTATCCTTGCGTGCGATGAAATGCAAGATCAACCGGGTCAATGAGGTTTACCGGGTTGTTAAGGCAAATGTCTGAACCATGCCCGCCGAAGTCAGGTAAAATTCACAGGATTAACAAGATTTTCAGGATTAGCTTCATACATCTACGTAAATTTAACACCCCTGGTTAAACTGCTACGATGAATAGAAAGGTGCTTTATTCTTTCCAGTTACTCCTTTAACTTGCCCTTCCGGTCAGGCGGGTCTCGAGAATCCTGGTTCGGACAATTTTCCCAAATCAGCTTAGCTTAGCGCTACAGATAACGGAACAAATGCAAGCTTTACAATCCCTTTTTTTCTTTTTTCCCTGGTTGCTTTGCCTTGACAAATTTCTGCGTTTTTTGATCCCAGTCAAATGAATCAAGTTTTTTCTGATAAAATTCTTCTCCTTTGTCCATCCGCTTAATAACTATCTCTTCCCCCTTTTCATTCAAATACGCGCCCGGTTCGGGCAGATTACTTAAATGCATACCGGTCCAGCTTTCAATTCCTTCACGGGCAATATTACCAATTCGGCGGTGCAAATCAGGAGAATATGCCGTATCATCTTTGGAGCAAAATAAGCGCAGTAATACACGCTTGTCCGGTACCATGTCTTTATCAATCGCTTTTTGCAGCTGCCAGAAGGCAAGCCCGCGCAATGCAGAAGCTTTCAAATTAACATCAGTATTCGACGCGGCTATTTTAAGAAGAATGTCATCGGCTTCCCTACTGCCAATTTTATCTAAAACCTGCAGGTCAATTTACAAATTTGAAGCCTCGGTAGTTCCTGAAACCGGACTGCCATTTTCAGGGAAAAACACTTTACTGAAAAGGGTAGTTACCGTGTCTCCTTTGGTGGCAAGCTGCCTTGCAACATCATTTATTTCAGCCTCGCCGGATGAAACTGTTTTTAGAATACGTTGAGCCCGGCAACGTCTTGAGGAGAATTCTCACTCGACTTGCTTGTAATCTGTCGTGAGAACAGGCTATTACTAAAAATAACGATAAGAATTAATGCGGTTAAAAACAGACGGTTAATCATTTTGCTGCTTTATAATTAATAATTTTACTACCTCTTATTTCAAAAAATTTTCCGGTTCCCTTTGTTCGCTGTTCTTTTTTCCT
>JACPGF010000046.1:6261-11421 GCA_016182615.1 Ignavibacteriales bacterium | reverse complement strand
GAGAAAAGAAAAGTTATTGCCCCTTACAAAGAAAACGGCGTTCCAAAAGATTGGGAGGAAACTGTTGACGGCAATTTCCGGCTTACATATCCTTCAAACATTTGGACGGATCTTACCATTCCATTTTGGTCAATGCCTGAAAATACAGAACATCCCACACAAAAACCTGAAAAACTCCTTGCGAAAATTATCCTTTCCGCTACCGATACAGGAGACATGGTTTTAGACCCCTTTTTGGGTTCGGGAACTACTTCTGTGGTTGCTAAAAAACTCGGCCGAAAGTATCTGGGAATCGAGATGGAGGAGCAATATTGCCTGTTTGCTGAAAAGCGATTAAAAATGGCAAACAATGATAAAAATATTCAAGGCTATTCCGATGGAACTTTTTGGGAGAGGAATACACTTGGAGCACAAAGCAAAAAAAATAAATTACATAATACACTTGATATTTTTCCGGAGCATTAAAATGCAAATAAATAAAAGCACTGAACTGTTTAACGAAGCAAAAAACTACATTCCCGGCGGTGTCAATTCACCGGTGCGGGCATTTAAATCTGTCGGTGGTAACCCAATCTTTTTTGAGAGTGCCAAGGGCAGTAAAATGAAAGATGTTGATGGTAATGAATATATAGACTATATCGGCAGTTGGGGGCCACATTTATTCGGCCATAATCCAGCCTTCATTATTGATGCTTTAAAACATCAGATAGAAAAGGGTATCAGCTTTGGCGCACCTTCCGAGCTTGAAGTGCAGGTTGCTAAGTTGTTAACAGAAATGATTCCATCTATCGAAATGGTTAGGATGGTTAATAGTGGTACTGAGGCTACGATGAGTGCCGTACGTTTAGCCCGCGGTTTTACCGGACGGGACAAGATTATTAAATTTGAAGGTTGTTATCATGGCCATGCCGAGTTTTTTTTAATAAAGGCAGGTTCGGGCGCTTTAACATTTGGTGTTCCCACAAGCCCCGGTGTAACAAAAAATAATGCGGCTGATACACTTATCGGTGATTTTAACAATCTGGAATCGGTTAAAAAACTTGTCAATGAGAACAAGAATCAAATAGCTGCTATTATTATTGAACCTGTTGCAGGTAATATGGGAGTAGTCAGATCCGAAAAGGACTTTATTACGGGTTTGCGTGACATTTGTTCTGAAGAGGGGATAGTGTTGATTTTTGATGAAGTGATGACAGGATTTAGAGTTGCTGCGGGTGGCGCACAAGATTTACTGGGAGTTACTCCCGATTTATCGACCTATGGAAAAATTATCGGTGGTGGTTTGTCGGTTGGGGCTTTTGGCGGTAAAAAAGAGATAATGGAAATGCTGTCTCCCTCGGGTCCAGTGTATCAGGCAGGGACTCTAAGCGGCAATCCGTTGGCTATGGTAGCGGGTTACGCTGCACTTCGGCAAATTAACAGGCACCCGGAAATATATCAGCAATTGGAAGAAAAATCAGCATATCTGCAATCCGGAATGGAAGATTGTATGAGGATATTGAATAGAAACTTCTCGATAAACCGGGTAAACTCTATGATGACGTTATTTTTTACAGAAAAACCAGTTCGCGATTTTGCATCAGCCACTTCATCGGATACTGCTTTATTCGGGAAATTTTTTCATGAAATGCTCAGCCGGGGTATCTATCTGCCTCCTGCTCAATACGAGGCACTTTTCATTTCTGTTGAGCATAGTAATGATGACCTTGATTATACAATAAAAGCTTTCTATGAATCTTTAAAAGCAGTTCTATGATGAAATATCTCTCGCTGATATTGTTTTTAACATTTTCGTATGTTTATGCCCAACCGACCGTACAACTTTCCGGTAACTGGGTTTTTCATACAGGCGACGATTTAGCATTTGCAAAAACTGAATTTGATGATTCAAAATGGGAAACCATCACCGTTCCATCACAATGGGAAACACAGGGCTATCCAAATTTGGATGGATTCGCATGGTACCGTTTACATTTTACAGCCCAAGAGAATATAAAAGAAAAAGATTTAACCATACTTCTCGGTAAAATTGATGATGTTGACGAGGTATTCCTTAATGGTCTTAAAATTGGTGCATCGGGTGTTTTCCCGCCTAATCCCGTTTCGGAGTGGAATGCCCAAAGAGTGTACACATTTAATTCGTCAATCCTTAAAAAAGAAAATGTACTTGCTGTCCGGGTATATGACATGGGTGCTCCCGGAGGAATTATTGGTGGTGATTTTGGTATTTACACAAAAAAGGCACTGAAATCATATTTAAATGTTGATAATAAACCTGTCCGTTCGTATCATAAGCTGACAACATCGAATGGTCTAATCGCGGCTGTATTTGATGAAAACCTCAATTCGATAACAGGAGTATATCCGCATATTTTTCAAATGATTGATAAAACAACGGCGGTAAAATCATATCTCAATAATCTGAAAATCTCCGTCAAAGAAAGACCTCTGAAAACCTATTATCTGGCAAATACTCATGTAATCATTTCGGAATACAAAAAATTTAATGTGTATTATTTTGCATCTTTTAAGGAAGACAAACCGGTATTTTACGTGGTTGCTGAATCAAAAAATCACCAAAATATTAAAGAATTGGATTTCATATTCAAACGTTCCTCGGGGTTGTTATCAGACAGCATTACAGTTTTTAATGCCCCGTATTTCAGAAAAGTGTTTCTTTATTCATTCGAGGACTCATTACGGGACAATGCACTCAGTTTAGCAGAGTGTAGGAACGCGGTAAAAAATCAACCGTCAATTGTCGAGGATGAGGCAGGTTATATGCTGTGTGTGTTCTCGCGTTGTAATTTCCCTGAAAAAATATCTCTAAAGGAGAGGAATGTTTATCAGCAGGCTATTGCAGTTCTAAAAATGTCTCAAGTTAGTCAATCCGAAATTTATCCCCGCGGGCGCGGTCAAATCCTAGCATCACTTCCACCGGGAGAATGGAACATTAGCTGGATTAGAGACGGGAGTTATTCATTAAGCGCATTAGTGAAGTTGGGATTATATGAAGAAGCGAAAAATTATATAAATTTTATTTTAAACGCGGACTGCGGCTATTATAAAACATTTAAACACACCGATGGGAAAGAATACGGTGTTGGTACCGATTACAGTATTTCGGTTTGCCGTTATTTTGGTAATGGAACCGAAGAATCGGATTTTAATGCGCAAGGACCCAATATCGAACTGGATGGATTTGGACTGTTCCTGAAGGGATTTAGTGAATATATCATTGCCTCAAAAGATAGCGCGATGCTGTTTACTTATTTGAAAAAAATTAAAAACACAGTTGCAGATGTGTTATTGCATGTTGTTGATGGGAATGGATTAATCCGTATGGAATCCGGACCCTGGGAAAGGCATTTGCCGGGGAAACAAATCACTTACACCTCACTTACCGCGGCAAAGGGTCTGTATGATTTTGGTAGCTTGCTCAAAACTTTCAAAAGGGCAGACGGCCAGCGTTATCTTGAAACTGCTGATGCGCTGCTCGATGCAATAAAAAAAAGGCTGGTAGTAAATGGAATGCTTAAAGGCACATTCGAAGCGCAAAAAACCTCTGATATTGAGTACTTTGATGCCGCGACTTTTGAAGCGTTTAATTTTTTCCCTGCTGAATTCAAAGATTTGTTTCCATTTCATGTGAAAGCATATAAGAAAGAATTATCAATGGGAAAAAACAGGGGAATGAAACGTATTAACGGGGGGGATTGGTATGATAACCAGGAATGGATATTTTTAGACTGCAGATTAATTCAAGCTTTTCAGAGTAACGGAATGGAAAAGGCAGCCAGTGGATTACGGAATTGGATAGTTGCCCAAGCTGCACTTAATAACAATCTTATTCCCGAATTATTTGCTCAGGCAAATGCGAAATATGAAGGTGCCATCCCTATGGTTGGATTTGGTGCGGGTTCATTCATTCTAACATATTTTAAATGATGAAAAACTATTCCGGTTTAATTATAGATATAAATAATATCCTTGAAAACTACCGCACTATAAAAAATCAGGTAGGTGCAAGTGCAATTATCGCGGTAGTAAAAGCGGATGCATACGGGCATGGTATGGAAGCGGTAGTTACTGCATTAGAAAAAGAAAAAGAGAAGCCGCTTATGTATGCAGTTGCTAAACTGTCAGAAGCATTAAGCCTCCGGGAGTGCTTTCCCGATATTCGAATCCTGTTATTTGAACCCCTACGCGCTGAGAATGTTGAAGCAATTTCAAAGGCGGGCCTTGTGGGGACAATAGCAACAGAAGAAAGTAATGATATTAAGAACTTGGTGGCATGCATTCATGATAAAATTAAGGTGCATGTTAAGGTCAATACAGGAATGAACAGGTTAGGTGTGCAATGGAATTCCTGTGTCGCCTTATTTGGCCAACTGAGACAATACCCGAATTTGATTGTTGATGGAATTTACACGCATCTCGCGGATTCTGATAATGCAGACTCAACTTACACAGAAATGCAAATTGACCGTTTTAATACTTGTTTGAATGACTTGAAAGATGCAGGCATTTCTCCGGGATTGATTCATGCTGCTAATTCCGGAGGTATATGGTTTCATCCACGAGCACATTATCAGGCAGTCCGCCCCGGTATTTCTTTATACGGTTACTATCCTTCGCATCTAAAATCAGCGGTTGCTTTAAAGCCCGGCATGCAACTGCGCTCATTTATCGAGTCAATAAGAACTGTTGAGCCGGATGAGTCAGTCAGTTATGCAAAACTGTACATGAGCAGCTGTAAAATGCGGGTAGCGACTATTCCTTTGGGTTATGCAGATGGAATTCCAAGAAACCTTTCAAATAAGCTGCAAGTGATTGTTGGGGATAAATTGTTTTCTCAGATTGGCAGGATTACCATGGATAGAATTATTATCGAAATTGGTGAAGAACCGGTAAAAATAGGGGATGAAGTTATCCTTCTAGGTAGAACCGGAGATCTGACTGTCGATGCGTGGGACTGGTCAGATAATTTACAAACCATACCCTATGAGATAACTTGTTCATTAAATTCTAAAAGAATGGCAAAATTTTATAAAATTTAACTTATTTTACATGTTCTGAATATTTAAAATTAAAATATCGCTTCCATGAATTTGGCACAACAATATCTTGCCCAAGTGGTAAGTCATTCCGCGAATAATC
>JACPGF010000046.1:0-6256 GCA_016182615.1 Ignavibacteriales bacterium | reverse complement strand
TTGAGATTGTTGGGTTAATCCGTGAGCTTTTGTTGAGCAGTACTGCAATAGAGAGTGATATTAAAAATATGAAAAAAGTAACCGAGTTCTCCCGGTTAGCAATAAAGCTCTCTGAGTTTCTGCATTTCCTAAGCGAAGATAAAGTTGACTTTTTAACGATTTCCGAAAAATTTAAAGCTCATGGAAATGATTTGACCCGCGATTTCGGGGTTTTTATTGCTAGTGTCAATATCCGGGAAGTAAAATCTGCAATAAACAAACTCGATGAATTTAGACTAACAAATCCGAGTGTACCCGAAAACCCGCCTCAAACCGCACCCGAGACGAAGCAAGATGAGCAATCTGCCAGCACCGAAGGTGAACGTAATAAGGAGCGGTTTATTATGGAAGACGAAAAGATTGCCGATGAAGACATGCTCTTTCAGAATTATGAAGCAGCCATTATGAGGCCCATTAAAACTTTGGATGCCTTGTTTAAGAAAATTCAAAAGGGTGACATCCATCCTGACGAGTATATTCATTGCGCAAAAATGATGAAGGCAAACTCGGAACTTTCCGCTCGGTTCGGAACTGAAATTATTGCAAATATGCACCGTATTGTTGCTAAAGGATTAATACTGTTAAAAAACAGGGAAATTATGCCAGGTAAGGAAGTTATTGAATCGTTGCGGTCATGCCTTATTGTTATAGTGGCACTTGTTAAAAGTAAAGAAGTTGATATCTCCGCGTATCTTAACAGAGCGGAGGAATTTCATACAAAGATCAAAGCGTTTAAAATTAAGGAATTGACATGAAGGTATTTGCTATTGTAATGGCAGGTGGTATTGGTTCAAGGTTTTGGCCCCGTAGCAGAGAAAAAACACCAAAGCAATTACTTAGTATATTCGGGGAACAATCGATAATACAATCCACGATAAAACGAATCAATAAATCAATTCCTTTTGAAAATATTTTTATTGTAACAAATATTCATCAAAAAGATGCAATGATGGAACAGTTGCCGGAGTTACCGGCAGCTAATTTTCTTGTTGAACCTTTTGGACGGAATACCGCTGCCTGCATAGGGCTTGCTGCTCTTTTCATCAGAAAAATTGATCAGGAAGCTGTAACTGTTGTTTTACCAGCTGATCATCTGATTTATGATGAAGATAGTTTTCATAAAAATCTGCAACAAGCAATTAGTTTTGCCTATGCAAAAAAGAATCTTGTAACAATTGGGATAATGCCAACCCGCCCTGAAACCGGTTACGGATACGTGCAGGTGAAAGAGACTGAAGCGGCAGAGAATGTTTTTCCGGTGAATTCTTTTGCCGAGAAACCAAATTATGCCACAGCAGTGCGTTTTTTGGAAAGCGGTGACTTTTTTTGGAACTCGGGAATGTTTATCTGGCGCATTGATACCTTTTTTGAAGAACTGCAAATGTATATGCCAGAGTTGCTTTATTCACTCGAAAAAATCGCGGATAAAATTGGGACTGAGGAATATGAAAGTACCCTGAATGAAGTCTATGCTCAGATTAAGAGTATCTCCATTGATTATGGAATTATGGAAAAATCTCATAGGGTTTTTCTGGTTAAGTCTGCATTCCGGTGGAGTGATGTAGGCAGCTGGGAAGAAGTTTATCAACTTTCACAAAAAGATGAAAACAATAACTCCTTCGATGGTGATGTTTATGCTGAAAACTCGAGGGAAAGTTACGTGTATGCACCGGGAAAATTTACCGCTCTGATTGGCGTTGACAACGTAATAGTTATCGATACCGGGGATGCGCTGTTAGTTTGCCGCCGTGATCTTTCTCAAAATGTTAAAAAAGTAGTTGATTATCTGAAATCTGAACAAAAAGAACAATTGCTATAAGTATGAAAAAACTGATAACCGAACGGGAAATACTTGCACTTTTACAGAGTGGTAATACCGAGTTTGTTGTTGACAAAGATATGCTTATTACACCTCTTGCTGCGGATAGAATTAAAATTTCTGGGATCCGATTAATAAAAGCCGGTGAGCAGCAGAAAAAGGATGATGAAAACCGGGTAAAACGGTGTTTCCAGACTCTTGCTTTTGGCAGTGACCATACCGGATTTGTTGTTAAAAACGAGATAAAGGTTTTATTAGAAAAAGCAGGTGTTATGGTTACCGATATTGGCTGTTACAACGACCAATCTTGCGACTATCCCGATTT
The DNA here is from genome assembly GCA_016182615.1 of Ignavibacteriales bacterium. Lineage (GTDB taxonomy): Bacteria > Bacteroidota > Ignavibacteria > Ignavibacteriales > Ignavibacteriaceae > JACPGF01. The sequence continues at coordinate 4,073 of JACPGF010000046.1, read as the reverse complement.
TGCAATTAAAGCAGCGCAGAAAGTGCAAAACAAGGAAGTTGATGGAGCCGTACTTTTCGATGCTACCGGAATCCCTTCTGCTATAACTGCCAATAAACTCAAGGGTATCAGGGCGGCAACTGCGTATAATGAATTTAGCGCAAAAAGCTGCAGAGGGCATAATAACGCGAATGTTTTAGTCATTGGAGCCAAAACTTTGGGTATCGAAACGATTAAAGGCATCGTTGATGTTTGGTTGCATACAGCTTTCGAGGGTGGCAGGCATCAGAACAGGCTGGATAAAATAGCCAAACTTGAGCACTAAGCTGAGAGAGTCTGTAATCTCGTCGAAATTATTTATTTTTTGAATTACTAAAACTTTTATAAATTGTATTTAAACTTCTGGTATTTTTCCCCAAGTAATTTTTTAGGTGACTATAAGATTTGGTTATAGTACTGGAGGAATTTATTTACGTTGCCCTTTGAGTATATCTCCCGGAAATATTTTATCTTACTCGAAATTAATCTTGTAGAGTAATAGTAAGCGCTCCGATTCCCAATTAAATCATGGAAAAATCATTTTTCAATCTAACATCCCAAATATCGGGAAACACAATATGCATGTTTCGTTGAATCCTGAAATTGAGTTTCTGTATTCACTCCAAAAATTTGGTATTAAACTAGGTTTGGAGAATACTATCAATTTTCTCAAACATATTGAGAACCCCGAGAAAAAATTTAAAGTCATCCATGTTGCAGGGTCTAACGGAAAGGGGAGCACGGCTTCTTACATCGCAAGTATATTAATGGAAGCCGGTTTTAAAGTGGGGCTATACACCTCACCGCATTTTATTACATTTAACGAGCGTATTTTATTTGATGGTGAGTATATTGATGATTTATATATTAAAACATTCATTCAGCATCATAAAGAATACATTATAGAGTATAAACTGACTTTTTTTGAAGTTACCACTGTTCTCGCCTTTAGTTATTTTGCCGAAAAGAATGTTGAGTATGCAGTTATTGAGACAGGATTAGGCGGGAGGCTGGACGCAACAAACGTGGTTACACCAATTGCTACCGTCATCACTTCAATAAGCCTTGAGCATACCGATGTTTTAGGGAGCACAATTTCAGAGATTACTGAAGAAAAAGCAGCCATCATTAAACAGGACGCTAAAGTGTTTATTGGCAAACTTCCTGATGATGCATTGAGTGTGATAGAACGCACTTGTACGGAAAAGAATGCAGAATTATTTGAGATTGAAGATTATATAATTGAGCGTGATGATTATATTGAATTATACACCGAAGAATTAGATATTAGTAAACTTGATTCCCCCTTATTTGGTGAATATCAGAGAAGGAATGCAGCCTTAGCCATATTAACTGTCTATGAAACTTTGGCGATGGTGAAACCTCATATATTTGAAGCAGGTATTGCACAAGTAATTCAAAATACGCAGATACAAGGCAGGTTCGAGGTTTACCGGAGGGAGCCAACAATTATCATGGATTCAGCGCATAATCCGGAAGGCCTTGAACATTTTATAAAGGCTTTCAGGAAAATTCGACCCAATTATTCAAAAAGTACATTATTATTTACAGCCCTCAAGGACAAAGCGGTTGATAAAATGCTGCATCTTGTTCAAAACGATTTTGACTCAATTATTTTTACAACGATCGATTTTGAGCGGGCATTTCAAGCTGCTGAAATTAATGTACTGCTAAAACAATATAAAGGCCAAATCATTTTTCAAGATCAGCCGTCCAACATACTACAGGATTTTTTATTTCAAGCGGAAAAAACAGAATGCATGGTTATAACCGGCAGTATGTATCTGCTTGGTGCAATTAAACAAGATTTAAAAATTTTACAATAAACTACAGGTACTTATTATGCCAATGGATATTTCAGAACTGAAATCCAAAAAAATTGTAGAACTTAACCAAATAGCAAAAGATTTAGCTATTTCGGGATACAGTGACCTACGAAAACAAGAACTTATCTTCAAAATATTAGAAGCCCAAACTTCCAAAGACGGGTTATCCTTTTCTAAAGGTGTGCTTGAAGTACTACCTGATGGATACGGGTTTTTACGGTCTTCTGATTACAACTATCTTCCTTCTCCCGATGATATTTATGTTTCCCCCTCGCAAATTAAAAAATTCTGCCTGAGAACAGGAGATTTTGTATCCGGACAGGTTAGGCCGCCAAAAGATGGCGAGCGTTTTTTTGCTTTACTTCGCGTTGAAGCAGTGAACAATTCCGATCCCGCTGAAATGAGGGAAAGGACATTATTCGACAACCTTATTCCAGTGTATCCAACAAAAAGGATAGTTCTTGAATCCGCTCCCGGTGAGTATTCTATGAGAATTATGGATATGTTTACTCCAATTGGTAAAGGTCAACGTGGATTGATTGTTTCACCTCCAAAGAGCGGTAAAACAATTTTATTACAAAAAATCGCGAACTCCATAACCAGGAATCACCCTGAAATTAAACTCATCATTCTCCTCATTGATGAGCGCCCTGAAGAAGTTACCGATATGGAACGGAGCGTTAAAGCAGAAGTTATATCATCAACATTTGATGAACCTGCAGAGAGACACGTACAGGTTGCCGATATGGTTATTGAAAAGGCGAAGAGGCTTGTTGAAGCTGGCGATGATGTGGTTATTCTCCTTGATAGTATCACCCGACTTGCCCGTGCGCATAATATTGTTGTTCCCCATAGCGGTCGTATTCTTTCCGGAGGTGTGGATTCGAACGCACTGCACAAACCGAAGCGCTTTTTTGGTGCTGCGCGTAATACCGAAGATGGCGGCAGTTTAACAATTATAGCAACGGCGCTAATTGATACCGGCAGCAGAATGGATGATGTAATTTTTGAGGAGTTCAAAGGTACAGGCAACATGGAAATAGTTCTGAACCGTGAATTAAGTGATAGAAGAATATTCCCTGCAATTGATATTAATAGAGCCGGAACGCGTAAAGAAGAACTATTGTTGAAAGAAGATGAATTGCAGAAAATATGGATATTACGCAAATTCCTTAGCGATTTAACCCCGATTGAGACTATGGAATTAATTCTTGATAAAATGCGTGGAACAAAGAATAACCGTGATTTTATCAATAGTATGAATACTTAGAATTGATGCGGTCAGCAATTTTTCTTTGTTTTTTTATTTTTTTGTTAAATCCTGAACTTTATTCTCAGAAAAGAATTCCACCTTCAGTTCCGTTTAACGTCTTTGCATCGGTTATAATTGCTTTCAGGGTGCAGAATAAGGCACTCATTTTTGCAAAAGACGGAACACAGTATGAAGCAAAATACCGTGTTTTAGCTGAAGCGAATGATTCTTTAAAAGGAACATTTTCAAGAGAATATTTTGATGGTACTGTTTCAGTACTCACCATTGAGGAAACAAAATCGGAGAATAGCAGTCAAGGACTTATCAGTCTGCCGCTCAAAGGAAATGAAAAAAAATTAACTGTGCTCATCTCTGATGCTGTTAGCGGTCACGACTTGAGAAAGTTAGAGTTTTTTCTGGCTCATGATAAAAAAAATAGTAAAAACAATAGATTGTTCGAACTCATTCCATATTCATCCGGACTGGATAAGAACAATATTTTAACAAATTATGACGGCATTATTCCATTCTCAGGGAGTAACACCGGGTTATTCCTCCGGTTTGATAAAGTCTTGAGTGATTGTAAACTTATCGTTTCTTCAAAGGATACTTCTCTAACATTTACTCCAAATGTAATACTGCCGGGTAGTTTATCTTATAATCAGGTCGCAGGCGGCATAGCAGTTCTATTAGATACTCTGGTCAAAAATTTTGCAGTCTATCAATTTGATTCGCTTTCTTTTAAGCTATTTCCGGGAATTTACGATGTCGCTTTAGTAACCGGTAAAGATACACTGTACGCAAAGGAAAACTTGTTAAAGGTTTTTTGGTTTGACAGCCCGGCATCTTTGAGAAATCAGGAAAGTGCTGTACGGTTACTCTCTTTTATGGGAGTTCTGCCGGATTCACTAATGGATTTAAAAAAGGAGCATGAAACATGGTGGAATGTAGTATTC
>JACPGF010000092.1 GCA_016182615.1 Ignavibacteriales bacterium | reverse complement strand
ACATCACTGCACTATCAACCGATAAATACAATAATCTTTGGATTGGTACGCTGAATGGTGAACTATGGGTTTACAGGGCAAACAGAAAAGATTTCCAACAGATTATACTTCAGCAAAACCCCGGGTTTATACCGGTTAAATCGATGCCAATAAACCTGCTTCCGGTGTTTAATGCATATCCATCACAAGCAGTAACCGCAATTGCAACGGATGCGTACGGGCGGGTTTATGTGGGTACATGGGGAAGTGGCATTTATTTTTTACCGGATACGAATACCGCTAACCAAAAACACTTTTTTGCAAATAGTGAAGAACAAAAGATACCGGGTGACTTTATTTCAGCAATTTGTGCAGATTCTGCAGCAAACATATTTTTTGCATGTTATGGCAGTGGTTTAATTTATTTAACCATTCCCAAGGGTCAAAGTCTAACAAAGAATATCAAACAAGAACAAATATTTTTCAGTTTGGCAAATAAGCAAATCAGTCTTTCTTTCGTTTCGGCATTAAGCATAAATAAAAGTGGACTACTGATTGCAGGAACCGGAACCGGACAAATCTTTTTTAAGGAGCCTGAAGATTCGGTTATGCATCAAATTAAAAATAAATTGGCAGCGGGTTCTGTGAAGAGCACTCAAAAAATGCATGCATCGGTCACTGCAATCGCACAATACCAAAGTAATGTAAGTTTCAGTCTTCAGGGAGGGGGAGTCTCGGTTATGGAATTTTCCGGGAGTGCAGGTGAATTTCTTCCTCAGCCAAGTGCAATGGAATCCATGTTGCTTGATGATGAAATAAGCTGCATGTTTTATGATGCAACCGGAGTTTTATGGGCTGGCTCAATGAGCGGGCTTGGGTTACATAAACAAAAAAAGGATGCTGTGTTTTTTGAAAGAATCCCGATTTCCGTAAAAAATTCAACGTTGAAACAAAATGAAAAAATTAATTGCCTGACTGAATCGAAGAATAGCCGCTTATGGGTAGGTACTGAAAAAAACGGTCTATATATTCTGGATGGCAAAAGTATGAAATGGGTAAAAACCACCGTAAATGGTCTTCCTGATTTTGCACGGGCTTCTATAACGGTTTTATGCAGTGATGCTGAGGGAAATATATGGGCAGGGACAGATGCAGGGTTGATTGCCCGGTTTCACGAAGGAAATCCCGCTGGGACTCTTCTGATAAGCAGCGATGGGCGTGAAATTGATTTTTACGAGGACAGAATAACCGGGCTCGCGGCTGATAAACATAACCATATTTGGGTTGGAACCGCGCAAAATGGGCTTATCCGCCTGGAAATTGAATCATCCGGGTATAAAGCTAAATATTATAAGCATGACGAGCTTTATGCAGGTACCATTCCCGACAACCGGGTTACCGGTTTATACACCGGAGAAAACGGTGAAATCTATATTTCTTTCGCGGGTGGAAATATTTGTTCTGTTGCAGCTGCTGATGATGAGTTTATCAATTTTAACTATGCGCCTTTTCCTGCGCAAATTAGTACCATGTTCATGGAAAAAGGCGATAAATTGATCGGTACATTTGGGGATGGATTGCTTAATTTGAATAAGCAAAACAGGGCATTAACAGTGAACGGTAATAGGAACCTCTTTTCGGGTGAGAATATTCTGGGAGCATTGAAGGACTATCAAAACCGGTATTGGATGACTTCAACAAACGGCATTTTACTCTATAATACCCTTGAAAACTCTGTTATTCGTTTTGGCAGTAGTCATGGTTTGCAGCAATTGCAATTCAGTAAAGATGCGGTATGTATGATCCAATCCGGTGAAATGTTTTTCGGCAGTGTGAATGGTTTGTACAGGTATGTTAATACGATTCCTTCGGTCGCAAAGGCTGTTTTTCCAACTGCAATTACTGCCATCAGAATTGCAGGAAATGATGTAACTGCTGAAGATAATACGATTGTTATTAATGACGGCGAATCCGGATTTTCCGTGGATTTCGCATCGATGGACTTCCGCGACCCGGAAAGTTATAGCTTTATATTCTGTTTAGAAGGTTTTGATACCGGATGGAATTATACGACCACTGACAACAGAACCGCGGTTTACCGGAATCTGCCACCGGGTGAATATGTATTACTTGTCAAATCGGTAGGATATTTCAACAATTCGGCTAATATAGCAAGGTTATTATATGTTTCGGTAACAGCCCCTTTCTGGCAGAGATGGTGGTTCGTTTCAATGTGGATCGTATTGTTAATAGGTATTCTGTATTTTATTATTGCTGCAAAACGTGAACATGCAAAATACCTTCATAGATTAAAAACCAAACTGTCTGCTGATTTGCATGATTCAATCGGATCGGGTTTAACAGAAATTGCACTTTTGAGTGAAGTCCTTAAAATGGATAAATCGGTCTCACCGGGAGTTTTTAGCAAAATACAAATAATCCGTAACCGCTCAAGTGAATTGGTTGATGAAATGAGCGACATCATCTGGTTAGTAAATCCGCCCGGACAGTCACTTACAGAAATTGTAATTCGCATAAAAAAAATAATGATTCCGGTGTGTGAATCTTTAGGAATTAAATTTGAAGTGCATGCAGATGGCAATCTTCATAAAAAGATTACCGGTATTGAAAGCAGGCAAAATATTTACCTCTTGATGAAAGAAGCAGTTAATAATGCAATTAAGCATTCAGGGGCGCAAACAATTATTTTGGGAATCACAGTCAGGCGGAATATTATCAGTATAAGTATAAAAGACAATGGTAAGGGAATGGATTCCAATTTTGTTGGCAGCGGTAATGGAATGAAGACAATGAAGGACAGGGCAGCATCGCTTGGCGGGGAAATTGAAATAAAGAAAAATGTGCCCGAAGGTACAGAGATAAGCTGTATTATTGAAATAAAGTGAAAAATTATGATTACTGTTTTAATTGTCGAGGATAATGCCATAATCCGGGAAAGTTTATCGGTACTGATTAATGGTACGGAAGGTTTCTCGTGTCCGATGGTATATCAGAGTTGTGAAGACTTGTTTGCTGATGCAAAGCATGTGGAGACTACTGATATTGTCCTTATGGATATTGGCTTACCCGGTATGGATGGCATCGAAGGAGTAAAAAAGCTTAAAAAACTGTACCCTGCAATTGATGTTATGATGCTGACGGTTTACGAGGAGAACCAAAAAGTTTTTGACGCTCTTTGTGCCGGGGCATGCGGCTATCTTGTAAAAAAAACCTCACCGGCAAAATTACTTGATGCTTTAACTGAAGTCTATAATGGAGGTTCGCCTATGAGTCCTTCGGTAGCAAGGAAAGTTGTCGGTATTCTCCGGGGGGATAAAAAACCTCAACACGAGGGTGAGGGAAGCAGTATTACAGAGCGTGAAAGAACGGTACTTACTGAACTTGCCGAGGGGAGAAGTTATCAGGAAATTGCTGAAAACCTGTTTATTAGTATCGATACCGTTAGACAGCATATAAAAAGCATTTATGGTAAGTTGCATGTTCATACGCAATCGGGTGCGGTCGCCACAGCAATCAGGAAGGGGATTATTTAAATCTGCCTGCCATTTATAAAAACAAGAACCCGCTGCTTGGTGTACAACAATTTGGGCAGATATTGTTTTTTTTGACGACCATAAATGGTCGCCCTGAGTGGAAAAAGTACCGTAAACGGCACTCATGGAAAAAAATCTCTCGAATCATGGACAAAATGTCGTATACCCTCTCTGCTTCTTATCCGCTTAATAGTTAAAAAATTCGTAAATTGCAGTATAACTTGACCTTGCTTATACTAACTAATATTATTACCATACTCGATGAATTTTGAACAATTAGATCAACAGATACCTGAGCAGAATTCCAAACCCGATCCGGTTCCGGCATTTTTATATTCCCGCCGGGAAGCGGCTGAACGTACGCTTGTTGATGTGGATGGCGTTGTGTTCGGTTCTTCTGGGCAGGTGGTTATTGCCGGACCTTGTGCTGTTGAAAGTAAGGAACAGGTGCTGGAAACAGCCTCCTTTCTTGCTGAATGTGGCGTTAAAGTTATTCGTGGCGGATCATTTAAGCCAAGAACATCTCCTTATTCATTTCAGGGATTAGGAAATGATGGGGTCATTTTGCTTCACGATGCGGCAAGGCAATACGGGTTAAAAATCGTAACAGAAGTTATGGACGCGGATTCGGTTACTTTTGTTGCTGATTATGCAGATATTTTGCAGGTTGGTGCCCGGAATATGCAGAATACGCAATTATTGAAGATTTTAGGGAAGCAGTCAAAACCTGTTTTATTAAAGCGGGGATTTGCAAACACAATTCATGAATTATTACTTTCTGCTGAATATATCTTGCAGGGTGGTAATTCCAATGTTATATTGTGCGAGAGAGGTATCCGGACGTTTGAAGATGCAACCCGTTTTACATTCGATGTGTCTGCAATTCCGGTACTGCAAGAACTGACACATTTACCCGTCATCGCGGATCCTTCTCATGCAGCAGGACGGAAAAGTATTATCTCTGTGCTCGCAAAATCGGTAATTGCCGCGGGCGCCGATGGGCTAATGATAGAAATACACCCACATCCTGAGAAAGCACTTTCTGACGGGGGACAGGCACTTTTGTTCAGTGAATTTAAAGAACTTTTACAGGCATTGCGGAATATCGCCCATGTTTGTGAGAGAGTAATTTTATAACGGTTGAAAATAGTAAAATTATGAAACAAAGTTTTTTCTCAAGACTCATTAATCATCCAGCGACAAAGAAGTTTGGAATAATAACAGGCAGCTTGGTTGTATTCCTCTTACTATTAAACTATCTGATTATGCCTTGGTATGTTAACTCTGCTGTGGTTGTCGTGCCGCAATTAGCCGGGTTATCCATAGAGGAAGCCACGGCGAAAGTTGATGAGGTTGGGCTCAATCTTGTCATAGGCGGAACAATATTTGACAACGATACAAAAAAAGGTATTGTTCTCAGGCAAAGACCTTTCCCGCGTGATGAAGTGAAAAAAGGGCGCAGCGTTTATCTGTTCGTTAGCGGGGGTAAACCCGTGGTAACCATTCCTTCATTGGTCGGGCAAACAGTCAGCCAGGCAAAGCTTCTGCTTGCACGAAACGATTTGAAAATAGGCGAGGTTACTTATGTGCCATCGTCAATTGGTGAGGGGAAAATCGTAAGCCAAGAACAGCTTGCAGGCAGCACGATTACCTTTGGTGCCCGGATAGCCGTTCAGGTAAGTGCAGGAATGGAAAGTGGAAGCATCGAAATCCCCGATTTGAGCAGGCTCTCTTTAAGTGAAGCTGAACAAGCTTTGAAGGATTTAGGGCTTGAAGTCGGGAAAATTGAGTATAAAGCCGTTCAGGATTTTTTACCGGGAACGGTGATAGACCAAAATCCAACCGCGGGCAAGAAGTTGAACGCGGGTGAAAAAGTTGATATTATTATTGCTAAAGATGCACAACCTGTAACGGATTAAATGTATGAAAAAACAATTAGCACCTTCAATACTCTCAGCAGATTTTCTTAAGCTTGGCGAGCAAATCAAATTAGTCGAATCCGGCGGGGCTGATATCATTCATTGCGATATAATGGACGGGCAATTTGTGCCGAACATTACATTCGGTCCGATGATTGTGAAAGCAGTCAATAAAATTACCGATCTGCCATTGGACGTACACCTGATGATAAAAAATCCAGATGCGATTATTAAAGAGTTCATCAATGCCGGGGCTGATTATATAACGGTTCATCAGGAAGAAGTGGTGCACTTGCACAGAACCATTCAGAATATTAAATCTTTTGGTGCAAAGGCAGGTGTTGCAATTAATCCGGCTACTCCGGTTGATACACTATCCTGTATATTAGATGAAATTGATTTGGTTCTTATCATGTCGGTTAATCCCGGGTTTGGCGGACAGTCATTTATCTCATCAACCTTACAAAAAGTACAGAAACTTGCCGCTTTGCGTGAACAGCATAACTATATGTATGAGATTGAAATTGACGGTGGCATGAATGAGGAGACAATTCCGCTGGCTTTACATGCTGGTGTGGATATTTTTGTTGCCGGGTCAGCCGTTTTTAATACACCTGATATTACTGCTGCCTCGAAAATGTATAAAACAATTCTTGACAGTTTTGGGGTAAAAACGGTATGATAACCGTCTATTTGGCAGGGACTTTGCAGCTGCCCGATAGAAGGATTGAGTTATCTTTCTTAACAGTTAAGAACGGAATGCTTTTGCAGTTTGGCAGTTTGGATGATTTTACTCCGCCCGATGCCGGTGAAATTATTGATATGAGCGGAAGAACCCTGCTGGCAGAGACAAACCTGCAGCTTGGTAAACTTATTACAATCGAAAGAAGCAATAATATCTACCTGTACAATATCATTACAGAATCGTTCTAGAAGATGGCAATACATGTTTAAAGTAGCCAATTTTACCAAACCTCTTATCATGGGAATTGTCAATCTTACGCCCGATTCATTTTCTGACGGCGGGAAATTCAGTAACATTGAGCAGTCATTTGCGTATGCTGCCGGATTAATCGAGCAGGGAATTGATATAATTGATATTGGCGGTGAGTCAAGCAGGCCCAATGCGGATCCGGTAACACCACAGGAGGAGATTGACAGGGTCATGCCTTTAATCGAAAAACTGGTGAGTTGTTACCCCAAGGCTGTTATTTCGATTGATACCTACCGGAGTTCAACAGCCCGGGCAGCATTGCAAAATGGTGTGCAGATTGTAAATGATATAAGCGGCGGGTTATTCGATCCGGAGATTTTAACGTGTACCGCTTCGTTTAACGCGGCATATATTGCTATGCACATGAAAGGCAACCCGAAAACCATGCAGGATAACCCTGTCTATGCAGATGTTGTTGCTGAAGTTAATTCACAATTGGCTCAAAGGGCAAATGAGGCGAAGTCGGCAGGGATAAATGAAATAATTGTTGACCCGGGTATCGGTTTCGGGAAAACTGTTGAACATAACTTCGCTTTACTGCGTTCAATTCCCCGGTTAAAACTTCACGGGTATCCTGTCCTAATCGGGTTATCACGGAAATCATTTATCGGCAAGCTGTTGGATGTTGCTGTTGAGCATAGGGATACCCCGACAGCAATGCTTGAAATGTATGCCTCTCTACAAGGGGCTGATATTATTAGAACTCATAACTGTACTAATGCTCTGCACTTAAAAAAACTTTTCACACGATTACAAAATGATTGATCTTTTTTCAATTGGATTTTTAAAAATTACCCTTATCGATCTCATCGATATTTCGGTTGTAGCCTATATCCTTTATAAACTCTATGGTGCTCTCAAGGGAACAGTAGGGTCGCAAATACTCATGGGGCTTTTGATTGTTCTTTTACTATCGTTTATCAGCCAAATGGCAAACCTGAAAGCATTAAGCTGGCTGCTGCGCTTTGTTACTGATATTTGGGTAATTGCTTTCATCATCGTTTTCCAACCTGAATTACGAAGGCTACTTGTAATTATTGCACGGAACCCTTTATTCAGGATCGGGGCTAAATCATCCACTCCGGATTATATCAATATTATTGTTGATGCGGCATTTGAGTTGTCACAGCAGCAGCATGGCGCACTTATCGTCCTCATTAAATCGAGTGGAATAAGGGGTTTTTCGGAGACGGGTGAAATGTTAAATGCACAATTGACCAAAAATCTTTTGCGCTCTATATTTTATCCCCGTTCGCCATTACATGACGGTGCCGTTATAGTGAGTGATAATATTATTGAAGCTGCCCGGTGTACCCTACCGCTTTCGGCTACAACAAACTTTGACGGGCTTCCGCTTGGTATGCGGCATCGCGCAGGGCTCGGAATATCAGAACAAGCCGATGTATTAAGCGTTATCGTCTCCGAAGAAACAGGGAGTATATCTGTGGCTGAAAACGGTGTTATTTACCGCGGCCTTTCCCGGGATGCACTCAGGAACCGTTTGTACAGAAGCACATCACCCAAAACATTTAAACAATTTCTTATCGGCATTGAAGGATTCTTTAAAAAACAAAAATAACTGCATTATAATACCATGTTACAATGAAGTAACTACGCTGAGAAAAGTTGTAGAAATTTCTTTGCAAACAGGGGCGGATGTTATTGTTGTTGATGATGGTTCCACCGACGGCTCGATTGCATCTTTGAAAGGGCTTAATAACATTATCCTGCTGTCGAATAAAGGAAATCTTGGGAAAGGTAAAGCACTCGATAACGGGTTACGGTATGCAATTCTTGCCGGTTATAACAATTGCGTTACACTTGATGCCGATTTACAACATCCCCCAGAATTAGCCTCTAATTTCTTTTCACAACTCGAAATGTTTAGTATGGTTATTGGTACACGCGGGCGCAGCGGCAGTGCAATGCCTATCCAAAGAAAAGTGAGTAATTTTTTAACGACAGTAATCTTACAACTAAAAACCGGTATCAATTTTAAAGACAGCCAGTGCGGTTACAGAGGATATAAGCTAAATGCTATCGCTGACATACTCCCTGATATGTCGGGTTTTATGGCAGAAACCGAAATCCTGATTAATGCTGCAAAAAAGGGAATAAAACCGGGATTTGTTGAAATTCCCGTGATTTATGGTGACACTGACAGTAAAATGAAACCGTGGGAATCAATACTGGGATTTATAAAACTAATTCTTTCAAAATAGAATATGTTATACTCGTACCACGGTTAGAACTCTTTCCCCTGGACATACTTTAAACTTGTACAATTATCATCACCTCAGAACCTGCATCATGTTCACAATCCGTCCTCCTCTCAAAACGGAGTGACTATCTTGTTGGGGGTTATTAAATAATATAATCAAAGAGAGATATTTTCTCCATAGGATAATCAGGGAAATACGGCTAATTTTGCAATAGTCTAATTTTATACTACTAACCGGATGGAGATGCAATGCAGCAAAGGACTATACCGTTTCTGTTTGAGCATAGCGTGAAAAAATTTGCAGATAATATAATGATGTGGGAAAAAATTGATACGCAGTACAAGGGGACAACGTACGGGGAGGCACAAAAACAAGTGCATATTTTCGCCGCGGGGCTTCAAGCTGTGGGACTGCAAAAGGGCGACCGGGTTGCCCTTATCTCCGAAGGCAGAAATGATTGGGCTGTGGCTGAACTTGGAATTTTTTACAGCGGCGCGATCGATGTCCCCATTTCGGTTAAACTGGATGAATCAGCGGATCTAAAGTTCAGGTTGACCCACGCTGAATGCAAAATGGCAATTGT
>JACPGF010000096.1 GCA_016182615.1 Ignavibacteriales bacterium | reverse complement strand
GTGCCGAGGGTGCGCTGGGCGTATTTGTAGCTGATGTGGTAAAACCTGAAGTTGCTGACCAATCGGTTGTACCGGATGCCGTGGTTGCATTAACGCGCCAGAAATACGGGGTTACAAGATACAAGCCGCTTGCCGTATATGAAGGAGAGGTTAATCCGCCTGCATCAATTTGATTATAACCAAAATACGATGATGTTGAAATTTGTATCCGGTATGTGGCCCCTGATACAGCATCCCAAGTGAAGGTACTATTAGGGGCAACATTGGTGGCGCCACTTGCAGGAGTAACAAGTACCGGGCCGGGATTACCATTAGACCCGCCCGGTGAGCCGGTGGTAAACTGCCAGGATGGTGAATAATTAGTTCCACCGGAAGTAACTGCTGCAACCCTCCAATAATATCCGGTTCCATAATACAAACCAACAACCTGATAATTGGTACTGCTTATATTTTGAATATCGAATTGTGTTACGGAAAAATTTGAGGTGGTGGATATTTGCAGCCGGTATGACGAAGCACCGGAAACCGGTTGCCAGTAAAACGTGTTTGTTGCTTGTATATTAGTTGCATTATTGGCCGGAGTTACCAAGACGGGATAATTATTCGTGTAGAGTGACTGACCGGTGGTAAACTGCCACGAACCGGAAAAAGTTGTTACACCGCCAATTGTGGCTCCTACCCGCCAGTAATATGGCGTGTAATAATACAAACCCGCGGCTTGATAGGATGTAGTTGACAGGCCACTGACATCAATCTGGTTCCAGCCAAAAGATGGGGACGTTGATATCTGTACTCTGTACACCGCACCTGCAACAGGGTTCCAGGTAAATATCTGATTCCTGAACACATCAGTCGCGTTATTTACAGGTGTGGCTAATACAGGGGCTGTTTGAGCCCTTAATAGGCCGGCAATTAAAAAGAACGATACAACAAATAACACTATCGAACGCTTCATAAAAAAACTCCCGAAAAGAATCCCACAAAAAATATTAGTTGATTTCTGTTTATTGATTTTTAAACGAAAGGATAGAATTGAAATGATAACAACAATTAAAAGAACCCTTCATAAAATCTAAACAAACTTAGAATACATTTTAAAGTTAGTAAAATACCAACATTTTTCAAAACTGTTTTGGGTGATGTAACCAAACAGGCCATCCCCCGCAATTAGGAGATGGAAATTATTATAGATACGAGTTGAGTAGTTAGAAATATTTATTAAATTAATGAAATCATTTTTGCAATTTATTCAAGCGCGGATTTTATGAAGTATTTGCACGGGTTATTACTTGTTCTTTTCCTTTTTGCTGGCTGTACTCCTCAGCCCACGGTTTTTTCAAACAGTTACAAAAAAGCCGATCTGACCGGGCGTAATGTTTATTTGGCTCCTATTAACATTGATTCTATCGCTATTAAAAACAAGGATGATGTTGAGGATGATTTTGGAGCAGACACATCGCGGGCTGCCTCCGTTATCCGCGATTCCATGTACAATGCTTACGCGAAAAAAGTGAAAAGTCTTTTATCCCGCGACAAAATTTCGGTTAGTATTCCTGATTTTTCACTGTTTGACTCCTTGAATTATTCTACTGATTTTGAAAATGTTAATCTTCAGGGGAATTCGGTTACAACCTGGCAGGGTTCGCAAAAAGTTGTTGTTGCCAAGGAGTGCCCGTACCTTATCCTTAAAAAAGAATGGCTTGCCAAACATGGGATATCACAAGATATCGTCATCACCATACAAAAACTGACATTTTCCAGGGAAGCCGGCAGCATGTACTTCCCGCATCAATATCCCGGACAAAACATTAAAGTACCGGGCGGCACCATAAACATTCCCGGCCCGCGTTTCCTTCAGTCAGGTGTGCCTTCAATAAGCCCGGCTGCCAACATGCTCAGTGCGCCGGCTGCTCCTTCCGGAGAAGTGGGTTTAGTCTGCACGTGCCGGTTCATTATCTACGACTACAAGGAAAACAAGTATATAACGTATGGAACAGTTACAGTTGCTGCCAGCTTTCTGATGGCTATGACAAGAGAAACGTGGAAGACTGTTTTCGAGAATTTGGCTCAAGAGATCATTTACTCCTCGCCTTTGAAACCTGAACCGGTGATTAAACCAAGGTTTTAATCCTCCCCTTTGAGGTTCCGGAAATTACTGGCTGTCATTTCCGGAATTTCCAGGCGGAAAGCATATTTTTTGTTTTTTATGGAAAGCTGCAATAGTATATAGGCCAGGTCAGGGGACTCGTAGCTGCTCTTCTGCAAGCTCGTGTTTTTTTCTTTCCCGCTGCTGCCAAAAGCTGTTAGCAACTCCTCATCACGGGGTTTTATTTGCAGAGCCGCGTTGTCCAATCCTTTTAGTGCAAGATAGTTTACTGCCTTGATGCTGTCTTTACTAAAATAAAATACATCTGCACTGCAAAATCAAGTCTAACCACTTCCGCGTTTTCCATTGTAAGCGTAAAACTTTTTTGCTGTACCGATGATTGCAGTTTTTCGATGATGCTAAACAGTACTTCCTTTTCTTCCATTTTCCGTACTGTGGTAAAAATAAATTTATACATCAGGATATACACCGATAGTACCATAACAAATACAAGAAAGGCCAGATTGATACTAACCAGAAGTTCTATAAGGGTAAACCCGTCCTGCTTTTTCAGTTTACCGGTAGTCGGTAACAGAAAGCATTGCAATTTTTTCATGGTTTCCTTTATAAACAACTTCCACTTGTATGTTTGCCAAATTTCCGGCCGGTGTTGTTGTACGTGTTACTATCAGGTTACCGGTTTCATTCGTGTAGGTAGTATCTGTGGTAACATGGTATTTTAGCGAGTAGTTTATTTCCTGTTCGGCCATCAAACAGGCTTCTCCTTTTAGTAAAATCTTCGGACGGGTAAATAAACCCGTTACTGCCATTGTACTGAAAACCACTATCAGGCCCAGCAACACGATGCTTACCAAAGATTCTATCAGGCTGTAGCCATCCTGATTTTTTAGTAGAACCATGATTCCTCCAGTACTCTGTATTTTTGCCGGCTGTCAAAGCCCAGCGGGCTGATGAACGCGGCATGCAGCGCCGGCCGGTTTACCTGCAGGTTAATCATCCAGTTGTAATATTCAGTTGGTTCTAATTTAAACCACAGGTTATACACGTACAGGCTGCCAAGCACCACACCTTTTATCTCGGCATTATTTTCGGTGTATAACACGCCCTGCAAACGGCTCCGCTCATCAAGAACTATTTTGCTGCGGTTTTGCCCGGCACCCGCCTGCTCGCAAACCAGCATTACTGTGCCGTTAATCGTGCAATTTGTAAATTGTATGCTGTTTGTAACCTTTTTGGTATTAACAGGCACATACATGCCAATAATGGCAGGATAAAAAAACACCGAGCCCGAGCAATAAATTGAACCAAGTGAATAAATCTGCACCGATGAAAAATAGCAATGATCCCTGATAATTACATCTTTCCATGAAGCGAACATAACATTCTTTATCATGCACGATTTTTCAATTTCAACAGTTGAATCGGAATATATATCAATGTCCCTGTCTAATACCGTCCCCTGCTCTACAAGTACTTTGCCCGAAACAAAAAAGGAAACAGGATTTTTTTTATCGGGATAAACGGTGTTGCCGCAAAGGATTAAATTGCCGGTAACAATATAAGATCGGAACGTGTCGGGGAACGCTTGTGTTACCCGCAGGTCCCCGTCAAAAACACGGGCACTAGTATCGGGCTGCGCGTATATAACGCGCTTAATAAGCGTGTCGCTGAATAATTTCGCGGCTATCCCGGTATTTTTTATCACCTTCCCGAAATGAAATTTTTCGATAGAGTTCCTTATCCCGTAGGCTGATGAACGGTTTACACGGTCACCGTTTATCATGATGTCACCGGTTACAAGCGTATTACCGGCTACCGAGGGTATAACCGCGGGACGGGAGAATGTTATTGCATTATTAAACGGACCGGCAAGCTCACAGCCGAAATAGCTGCGCGTAAAATATTGTTTACCTTGTAAAGTTGCGTGTGCCGTGGTGCGTAAAAAAAGCCCTTTTAACCCGTAGGTTAGTTCCACGGGGAGCGAATCACACACAACACGCGCGTTACCCTCCTCGAGGCTTGATTTAGCTGATGCCAAGTGCTGCCTTACCGCGGAATAACAGGCCAACTCGGCGCGCTTTTTATTAAACCGCCGTATATCCAACTGATAGTTAAATGCGGCTACGGTAAAAATGCCAAACAGCAAAGTCATAATTAAAAAACCTGTTACCAGCACTGCCGGAAGGACAAATCCATCTTGAGTAGTAGAAAAATTTTGGCTATCCACTGCTTGTATTATTGTTAGGCTAATAAGTTAGTTTGTGATATGCAATGTAACCATACCAATTGGTTTTAGAAAATGGAGGATTATCCGCGGATTGTCCTGCCCCGTATTGTCCGAACCAGGATTCTCAGGACCCGCCTGAATGCCAACGGCGGGCAGGTTAAAGGATTTACAGGATGATTTTTCGTGGGAATTAAAGGTCCGCTTTAATTCCAATTTC
>JACPGF010000063.1 GCA_016182615.1 Ignavibacteriales bacterium | reverse complement strand
TAGTAAATAATTATTCAACGGGGAACCCTCTTAACAGAAGGTTCCCCACTCTTAAACAGTATGGAGCAACAAGCAATGAGAAACTTGGCATTATCGGCTTTGCTTACAGGATTGGCACTTGTGGTAAGTGTGTTTCTGGTAGTTTTCGCGATGGTATTTAGTGCGATCCCTTCCCGGTTAAAAAGGGGAGTAATACGGAATGAAGAACTGCATCCCGAAGTAATGCAGTTACATAATTCAACAGTGTAAAAGTGTTAGAAAAAACAATTATAAATAATCTTATTATAAAAAGTCATATAATTATGGAGTCCTTCATGAATACTTTGTTATCGAAATCAAGACTGTTTTTTGCAGCCTTCGTTCTTTTTAGTGTTGCAAGTTTTGCGCAAACCACAACTTTCCGTGTAATCATGGATTCGTTGCCGCACAATGCTCTGCAATCTACATATTTTGCTACAGCCTCGAACAACACAAATCAAACGTTGATTAGTGGTGCCAGAAGAGTGGTATTTTCCGTATATCTTAAAAACACTTCCGGTGCCACTCTAGAACTAAGCGGTGGGCAGGTTTATTTTAACTTTAACAAAGCGGTACTTAATAACGCCGCGGCTGTATTAAATATCGTTGCCTCAGGCTTTCCAGGAACAGCTCCCGGAACAGGAATGTGGTTAAAAAATCCAACAGTAACTACAACCACAACTCCTGGTCAGTTAAGAACCGCTGCAAGTACTTTGCCGGGTGCAGGTTCAGGCTATCAGCTTGCCGCAGGTGATTCTGTTTTATGGGGTCAGTTCAAATTGGTTACACCAACCGCTGATATGGCATCCGCACCATTTGATCTGCAAGTTAGAGTAGCCTCACATAGTAACCCATATACTAAATATGGTTATTACAATGTTTCGGGCGTAGGTACTGCAATTGAAAACTTTGGTGTTTATACAAATATCGATGCTGATACATTTCTTCCTGTAGAATTGGCAGCTTTTAGTGCAGCTTCCAAAGGCCGTGATATTAGACTTGACTGGAAAACAGCAACAGAAGTAGGCTCAGCAAGTTTTGAAATCGAAAGAGCAATTGTTAAAGAAAATTCGCCTGCACGTGAATGGGCAAAAGTAGCTTCAATTCCGGCCAAAGGCAACAGCAATGCTCCGGTAGATTACAGCTATACAGACAAAAAATTAAACGCCGGCACGTATGCTTACCGCTTAAAAATGATTGACAACGATGGCAGAACTGAATATTCAAAAATCGAAGCTAAGGGTGTTATTGATATTCCGGCAGTTTTTGCTTTAAGCCAGAATTATCCTAACCCGTTCAACCCTTCAACCAAAATTGATTACCAGTTGCCACAGGATGCTCAGGTAACCTTAGAACTGTACTCGATAAGCGGTGAGAAAATTTCTACTCTTATCAACAGCCAGTCACAAGAAGCTGGTTTTCATACTTACGCTTTCTCAGCACAATCGGTTAACCGCAGTTTAGCTTCGGGCTTATACATTTACCGTTTAATTGCTGCCGGTAAAGATGTTGAAAAATTCGTTTCCGTTAAAAAAATGGTTTTGATGAAGTAACACCAGTTACTTGAAACAATAAAAAAAGAAAGATATTATGCACGCGAGTAACATTAAAAGCTGGAATTCATTAAGCGGCGACTATGTTCAGCCTGAAGAGTTAGACTATGTGAAAACATACGATTTGGCAAAAGTTGAACAGCGTGGATTTGTCAAAAAAGTTACAGTTATTTTTAGCCTGATGGCAATTGGCGCCATCGTTATTATTCTCGAGTTATTAACTCGTGTTTGAGTTGCCCATACAAGCCAAGTCAACGGTAGTATTCCTTTCCCGCTCGCGGGAGAGGGTACTATCGTAAATAAAACGGGCAGAATTTAAAAAGTTTATAAAATAAAGGAATAAATAAAATGAGTGAAAAATCAATTATACAAGGCTGGAGCATTGTTCAAGGTGACTATTTGCGCGATCCGGAATATGATGATGAATTTATTAAAACCAAAAAGAAAAAATTGGTCATGCAAAAAACGATTTTTTCGATTGGTGCAGTTTTAGCTGTTGGTACATTCGTAGCCGTTATGAGTGTAATGACAAATTTCTTAAAATAATGTAAGAAGAATTTAACCGTTTTATAGTCGCAAAGTCCCTTATTCATGTATTGCCCACGATGGCTTGTGTGCGAATTTTAAATTAGTAAACATGAAGGACTCTGCACTATAAAACGGTCTTTATAAACTGAAGTGCTATGCACTCCTTGATCTGATGTGTGGATTAGATCAATACAAGTAATGTGTTACAAATACCCCAACCTAGAAAATAGAAACTATAAAAATATATTGGCTAAATAATTCATAGCTTTTGTTATGATTATTTATAAGTGGCAAACCGGCTCATAGTAAAAATTGCCGCGAGACGATTGTTCCATAAGGTAGTTATACGTTTTTCCCTATCATATTTAATTGCACTGGAATCAATTATCACCTTCGTGATATCAATTTCTCAGTGTTGTACATTCTCTTTTCCGATCCGTGAATTGACTTGTTGTTGGTGAAATTTCTAAAAAAAGTTCTAATTCGAATTATCTAAATCTAAAGGAGGCATTGCATGAGAAGAAATCTCATACTATTTATCGCGTTATTGGCTCTGTTAATTTGTAACACAGCTAATGCTCAATATTCGGGCACAAAGACGATCGGTGTCGATGCCGGGTTTGAAACCGTGGCAGCGGCGATTACATCAATAAATACCTCTGGAATAGGTGCAGGAGGCCTTACAATAAATGTCCCCGCGGACTATGTCGAGACGTTTGCCTCTCCGACGGCTGGCAGGATTACCGCGACTGGAACCTCCTCGGATCCAATTGTTTTTCAAAAATCCGGTTCAGGTGCAAACCCGGTTATCACCGCCGGAATTGGAACGACAACAAACCTGGATGGAATTATTGTCCTTCAGGGTACAGATTACATAACCTTCGACGGTATAAATCTTCAGGAAAGCGCTGGTAATATAACAACAACTACACAAATGGAATTTGGTTATGCACTCTTGAAAAAGAATGCAACGGCGCCATTCGATGGCTGTCAAAACATTACCATCAAAAACTGTTCAGTTTCCTTGAATAGAACAAATGTTGCAAGTATTGGAGTTTGGGCAGGAAACCATATAGCAACTGCAACAACTTCTTTAACAATTTCTGCAGCAACAGATGCTAATAGTAACATTACGGTTGATAATGTTACCATTCAAAATGCATTTTCAGGTGTTGTATTCAATGGATATGCATCGGCAACGCCGTATGCTTTATATGACCAGAATAATACCGTGAAAAACTGCAGCATAACAAATTTTGGCGGTGTTACTGGAACAGCTTATGGTATAAGAGTGATATACGGAAATAATTTTGTTGCTAATTCCAACACCATTGATAATGCTGCCAATGGTGGTGTTGCCCACCCCTCAACAATGTATGGAATAATGACAAGTACAGGTGTCACCTCGACATTTATTGCCAGATATAACACGATTACATTAAATAAAGCAAGCAGTACATCCACAATTTATGGTTTATACAATGGTTTTACCGGCAATGTAACCATGAGTTCTAATACACTGCAAAATTTTGTGGCAGGCGGCAGTTCCGGAGTCATTTACTTTATTTACCAGTCCGCCACCCTGGCTTCCGGGTATGTTGGATATCTTGATTCGAATACAATTGGGAACTCTACATCGCTCAATACAACAGGCTCTGTTTATGCCATTTCTACAAGTAACTCAACTCCAACATATTACTGCAGAAACAATACGATTAATGGTATAACACGGTTAACAGCAGCTTCAGGTACATTCTATGGTATCTACAATGCCAGCTCTCCGACAGCAGGGCTCATTACCATTTCGGATAATACTGTTTCAAATATAACCCAACAAGGCAGTTCAGCTTTTTATGGTATTTATAATAGCTCAAGTGCAGCCTCCACATGGGTAATCCGCAATAATAACGTTAATACCATTGCCGGGGCCACAGGCTCTTCGTATGGCATTTACTCAACCTATGGTAACAATACGATTAACAATAATATGATAACGGGGTTTACAACTTCAGGATCAATTTACGGAATAGAAAACGGTTCAAATGTAAATCCTTCAGCAGTTTATGAAAACACTATAAAAACACTTTCAACATCAGGAGCTTCCTCGGGAGTCTATGGCATTAGGCCGTATGTTAATACCACAAGTGGCGTTGGTGAATACTACAAAAACTCAGTCTATGATTTATCTGCCGGTGGGGCTTCAGGATTTGTTTATGGAATTTCATCAGCCGGTGGTGCCACGTTACGCGTATATAACAATTTTATTTCTGATTTGAGAGCACCTGCATCGGGTTCAACCACCGCGGTTGTGGGCCTGTATTTTTCGTCAGGAACAACAATACAGGCGTTTTATAATTCAGTTTATTTAAATGCATCCAGCTCAAGTGCGACATTCGGTTCCGCTGCATTATACGGCGGGGCAACAACAACTCTGGATCTTCGAAATAATATACTGGTAAATGTTTCGGTTCCGGGCAATGGTTCGGGGCCAGCAAAAACATCCGCTTTCCGACGCTCCGGTGCAACAACGCAGGGCACCTATTACGCCGCGGGATCAAACAACAACTGCCTTTATGCAGGTGTGGCTGACACTTCCCGAGTGTTATATTTTGATGCTGCCGCCTATCCTGCTGCACAGACGATTGCCGAATATAAAGCAATTGTTGCCCCCAAGGATGCCAATGCATTTTCTGAGAACCCTCCATTTTTGAATGTCGCAACTACTCCATACAATTTGCATATCAATACTACAGTGCCAACACAAACAGAGAGCGGGGGTGTTACTGTTTCGTCTCCAATTGCCATTACAACAGATTTTGACTCGGAGACAAGAAATGAAACTACCCCGGATGTCGGTGCTGACGAGTATCCCGGGACAGGTCTTGATTTAAGCGGACCTTCTATTTTGTTTTCGGCATTGGCGAATACATCATCGACTACGGCAAGGACACTTTCAGTAACTTTTACCGATCCAAGCGGAGTCCCAACATCTGGTGCCGGTTTACCGGTATTGTACTGGCAAATTAACGCCGGCAGCTGGACAGCTTCTACCGCGACTTATATAAGTGGCAATTCCTATCAGTTTTCATTCGGTGCGGGTGTTGTAACAACTGATATCGTATCGTATTATATAGTTGCTCAAGATAATGCTCTGACACCAAATATCGGAGCTTCTCCATCAACGGGAGCAAGCGGGTTTACCGCAAATCCACCAGCAGTCTCAACACCACCAAGTGCGCCAAACACCTATACCATAGTCCAATCAATCAGCGGGTCATTCACGGTTGGAGCCGGTGGTAATTATAGCAGTATTGGTGCGGCTATTACTGATATATCGGGTAAAGAAGTTACAGGCGCAGTAATCCTCAATTTAACAGACGCTAACTATGATACGGAGACATTTCCTATCACTTTCCCGGTGTTTGCCGGGGTCTCGGCATCGAATACGGTTACACTGAAACCGGCTTCAGGTGTTACGGTTACATTAAACGCGAGCAATACAACAACAGTAATCAAACTGAATGGTGCCGATTACATTATTATTGATGGATCGAATAATGGAAGCAGCTCGCAAGACATGACAATAATGAACCATAATGCAGCGGGCGCGGCGATTTGGGTTGCCAGTTTAGGCACAGAGGCCGGTGCAACTTATAATACTATTAAAAATTGTATAATAAAAGGTGGTTCAGCAACAGGAACTGGCTATGGCATAATTGCAGGCTCAACTGCTGCACTTGCAGCTGCAGGAGCCGATAATGATTATCTAACAATATCCGGTAATACTATTAACAAAGCATTCACCGGTATATTGCTGAATGGGTTATCAGGGGGTACAGATGATAATGTTTCAATTACACAAAATACTATTGGGTCAACCACAGATAGTTTAACAATACAAACGTACGGTATAAATGCATTTCATTCATCCAATGCGTCAATATCTCAAAACACCATCCAAAATCTGCGAACCGCATTAACAACATCGCCAGGCCCCGCTATTGGAATTGTTTTACAGACGGGAGTTGTTTCTTCAACAGTGTCAGGCAATAAAATAGCCTCGGTCCGGTACACCGGAACAAGCGGCTACGGCGGCAGGGGAATCTATGTTAATACGGGAAATACCTCAAGTAATTTAACAATTGCCAACAACCTTATATATGGTATTAGTGGAGATGGTTGGTCAACTTTTAACAACTCCTCGATGGTTGGAATTTATCTTGATGGAGTTACCGGCGGATTAGGAATTTATTATAATACCATATATATGAATGGTAATTTAACCAGGGCGACTGCCACCTTAACTGCCTCGATGTTATTATTTTGCAGTATATTCAGCAGCGCCAAATACAGCTTTTACTTCGATAAACTATAATGATTATTATGTTTCGGGTACGCAGGGCTTTGTCGGATATATATCTTCCGCTGATGTGGCTACATTAGGTGCATGGCAAACAGCCACAGGTCAGGATGCGAATTCGATTAGTGCATTGCCTGAGTTTAATGATACTGTTATTACAAATCTGCAACCCGGATTCGGTTCTCCTGTTCTTGCAGCAGGTACACCGGTTGCCGGGATAACAACTGACTACTTAGGTGTAACCCGAAGCGGATCAACACCCTCACAGGGAGCATATGAAAACGGTGCTGATGGTGTCGGCCCAACAATTACATTTACAACACTATTCAATACGAACTCAACAGCTAACCGGACATTGTCCGGTGTTTCGATTACTGATTATTCAAATGTAAATGTAACGACGGCAAAACCACGTGTCTATTTTAAGAAGAAAACAGACGCATCGGTATTTGGTGGTAACACCAGCACAGATAATGGCTGGAAATGGGTGCAAACTGCTGATGTGGTTTCACCCTTTAGCTTTACAATCGACTATGCCATTATAAATGGCGGAAGTGTATCTGTGAATGATACAGTTCAATATTTTATTGTTGCTCAGGATGAAGCATCCAGTATTCATACAGCAGCCTCACCATCCTCCGGATTTGCAGGAACATCAGTATCTGTAATAAGCAGCGCTCCGACAACGCCGAATTCATACAAGATAGTCGGTCTTCCGCTTGCTGGCACATACACAGTTGGCCTAACAGCATTTAATAATATTTCCGGTAAGCAATTATCGGTAGAACGCCGTACAAGAAATGTTGAAAAAGTTATTGAAACCCCCATTGCAGTAACAACCCGTGAACAATTAAATAATCTTATCAGCGAATACCTTACGATTGATTCGAAAACCGATTTATTCCCTGAGAATGAAAGTTTAATGGATTATCCGTTTGTTACTAAAAGAACAGTAACCGTTGAGGAAGAATATTTCGCACTCTCCGAAAATGGGAGACCCTATACGGGGACAAACTTCGCGGCAAACAGAGGGTCAGGTAAAACTGGCAGCCTTGAGTCAACCGAGGGCGCTTATACAACAATAACTTCCGCAATTACCGACCTGAATGAGCGCGGTGTAAGCGGGCCAGTTATACTTAGTTTAACCGATAATACCTATACCACAGAAACTTTTCCATTAGTAATAAATCTGGTTGGTGATAATCCGACAACCGCTACCAACACGTTAACTATTAAACCTGCAACAGGCGCATTGCCTGTCATTACGGGAAGTGTTACCAGTGCGGCACTCGTAAGAATAGCAACCAGTTATGTAACGGTTGATGGATCGAATGCAGTTGATGGAACCAGCAGAGATTTATCCTTTGCCAATACTGCAACCACAGGGGCTCAAGTAGTTACAATCGTATCAAGCGGCACAACCCCTATTACCAATGTTACATTAAAAAATTGTAATTTAACCAACGGTATCAATACTTCAAGTGCTGTTGTCCTGTCGGACGGGGCTTCGGTGGGCACTTCAGGCTATTATAATACTATTACAATACAAAACAATAGTGTTAAAAAAGCATACATCGGTATTTACACACGCAGTGGTGAAACTGGTGCTGCAAACGGGTATAACCTGCTTATAGCGAACAACTCGTTAGATGCAACAGGTACCGATGCAGTCCGCTTTACCGGTATCTACTTACAAGGCGCTGATGGCGCTGTTGTTTCGGGTAACACGGTTGGTAATTTTGATGCTGCTTCTGCAGAAGATGATCATGGTATCTATTTGGCTTCCGGGACAAGAAATACAACGATAAAGGCTAATAGGATTCATACCTTAGGTTATACAGGTACCTCCGGGTATGGTGCACATGGTATTTACGTTACAACCGGTGTCACTGCTTCAGGCAATGGTGTTGCCAATAATATGATATCCGGTATTTACGGTGACGGTGACAGCCCAACTACGTTAGGTGACAATCCAATAGGAATTTATTTAACTTCCACACAAACGGGTATAAGCGTTGTACACAATACTGTTTACCTGCAAGGAAATACGGTAAATTTCAGTGCCACTGCTGCATCTTATGGAATTGCATGCGGCACCGGAACTTCTATTGATATGCGGAATAATATCATCGTTAATAAACTCGGGTTGTTAGGAGCTACCGGGTATGGTGCTTATGGTGTTTATCTTTCGACAGACAACACGCAGCTTGAACAAAGTGACTATAATAATTATGTTGTCAGTCCTACAGGTTCAGGTACATTTTCAATAGGGAGTATTGCGGGCGTAAATAGTGCCACATTGGCCGAGTGGAAAACAGCTACAGCAAAAGATGTGCATTCACAAAACACATGGGTTACGTTTAGTGACACTGCTGTTGCCCCGTATAATCTGCATCTTTCCGGTTCTTCAATCGGTGCAAAAAACCTAATTGGCACGATGCATGCCGCAGCTCCTCTGGATTATGATGGCGATACAAGAAATACCGCCTTCCCCTACATGGGTGCCGATGAGGATACCATCAGTATGTTAGGTGTCCGGTTATCACTTAAAGCATTTCTGGAAGGCTTCTATGATTCCGGAACCGGTTTGCAGGTTGCTGACACCGCTGTGGTTTATCTCCGCAGTTCATCTTTCTCTTCTGCATATGCACCTGTTGATTCCTCGGTAACTGCAATATTAGCTGCGAACGGAACGGCAACGGTTGATTTTACACAAGCCGATTTCCGTCCGGATTCAACATACTATATTGTTGTTGATCACCGTAACTCAATTGAAACATGGAGCGCGGATGGACAGTCATTTGTAAACGGAGCTCGTGCCTATGATTTTAGTACTGCAGCGAATAAAGCTTACGGCAATAATATGAAACAAATGGGTAGTGTTTTCACGTTATTTTCCGGTGATGCGAACAAGGATAATTTTGTTGATTTTACAGACTTGACCTTAATCGATAATGATTCCTATGTTTTTACCAGCGGATATGTTGTAACAGATTTGAATGGCGATTTATTTGTTGATTTTACCGATTTAACTTTATGCGATAATAATAGTTATAATTTTATCGGGGCAGTTACCCCGTTAAACAGTGGCAAGAAAATCATCAACACAAAACCGATTCTTGTTCCAGCACAAGTACTAAAAACAAATTTAACTGAATAACGTTAAGTAAATCGCGGGGCGGGTTACCGCCCCGTGCTTTTAAAGCAGCAGGGGAGATATATCAAGAGCAGAATTATACAACATTTAAAAGATACACGTACTAAGCAGGAGTTCTGTTTCTTGAAAAATGCAAAAAAAAACTGCCTGTTACAGCAGTTTTATAAAGAATCTTTATCTTGCTTATGGTTCCAGATGTTTCCTAACGGCATCATATACAGCTTCATATGGCATTTGCTGCCCAGTCCATAGTTCAAACGCCTTTGCCCCTTGAGATACAAGCATTTTAATACCATTAATGGTTGTTGCGCCTTCGGACTTTGCCATTTGTAAAAACTTAGTCTCAGCCGGATTATAAACAATATCAAAAACAATCTGATCCTGTTTAAATGCTTTTGTGGCATTAACAGGGCTATCATCAATTTCCGGAGACATTCCGATTGTCGTGGTGTTAATAATCAGTTTCGAAGAATTCAGCACAGGAATAACATTATGCGGAAACAACTCGTAGGATTCGATATTACTGAATTTCATTTTTTCAGAAAAATACTCTTTGAGTGATTCAGCTTTCTGTTCGGTTCTGTTAATTATATTAATTTTTCCAGGACGGAAATTTCTAAGAAGAGTATAGAGAACCGCACGGGCCGCGCCGCCTGAACCGATAACAGAAACTTCTAGCCCGGAAAAATCTTCTTTGTACGGCAAAAGCGATTCATACACGCCGGCAGCATCGGTATTGTATCCGGTAAGTTTTCCTAACTCGTTAACCACGGTGTTAACCGAACCAATAATTGCAGCTTCTTCAGAAACCGAATGTAGATATGATAGAATCATTTCCTTAAAGGGGAGAGTGACGTTAAAACCTTTGATACCAAGAGCGAGTACTCCCTTCAGGGCATCTTTCAGGCTGTCTTGCGGAACATCAAATGGTAAGTAAATATAGTCTAACTTTAACAACTCCGATGCAAGGTTGTGCATGAACGGAGAATACGTGTGTTTAATAGGATGTCCAAGTATTCCAAGTATATTTGTATTCGTGTGAAATTTATCGAGCATAGTATATAGTATTAGTTATTCAAATTCTTAGTTATACCAAATCAAAAAGTGCAAAAAACAATTTAGAGGTGCCGGTTTTAGGCATTAAACATTTTACATTATTAAACATATCAGAACTAGTCGGTGCGGCCTGGGAAAGCATAGCATAACCAAGAATAGTATTACCCAAAATAAAGTATATTTTTGCGAGTAAAGCAAGGGAAAAAGTTTTATCAATCCCTTTAGTTGCATACTCTTTTACGGTTTGTATTGCTTCATTGTTCCTTTTGAGAACTAAAAGATAGTCCACCAATTTAGAGATATAAATTTTTGGTTCATGCTTTGTTAATATTTTCAACTTGTTAATCCGGGAAACATACAACTGATGGTTTTTCTTCACTGCAAGGGTATCTAGCCGAAGTTTTGCAACTTGTGGAGACTCGTAAA
Organism: Ignavibacteriales bacterium; assembly: GCA_016182615.1. GTDB lineage: Bacteria > Bacteroidota > Ignavibacteria > Ignavibacteriales > Ignavibacteriaceae > JACPGF01. The sequence goes on along the minus strand of JACPGF010000063.1, from coordinate 5,072 downwards.
GTATTGCACTTCGCATATCACTCAAGGCATCTTCTAACCCGGTAGTCTTCAGGAAACAATATCCACGGGCATTGTAGGCATCGCTGTTCTCCGGGCAAATTTCAAGGAATCGCGTGTAATTGTAGATTGCCTTTTCGTATTTTTTAAGATCGGTATATATTGCACCAAGATTATAATAGGCGTATGCATTACCGGGTTCGATAACTGAAAGTTTTTCAAAACATTCAATCGCTAAGTCAAGTTCATTTAAATCGGCATGCAGATTTGCGAGGGTGAATAATGCCTCAGTAAATAAATCATCAAGTGAGTAAGCGAATGAACAACTCTGAAGAGCCTCGGGAAGCCGGTCGAGCCGTTGTAAAACCAAACCTCTGTTATACCATCCAATTGGACAATTCGATTTCTTAAACAAATAATTGTCATAGGAAGCTAATGCATCCGCTAACCGATCCAAGGATTCGAGACAGAGAGCTTCCTGGAAAATTATATCAATATTGTCCGGGGCAAGTGATTTCGCTTGTAATGTGTAGGTTAGGGCATCGGAGGCACTCCCATGAGAAAGGTATAATTTGCTAATCTCATGAAAAGCTTCACCATCACATGGCATATATTCAGAGAGCAATTGCAAATGATGCTTTGCTTGTTCGGGTCGGTTAAGGGCAAAGCATATTTCTCCAGCCAGTAAAAGATAACTCATTCTGGTTGGATCAATTTGTAATGCACGGATGTAACGGTTTGCCAGCCGTAATCCTTCCAGTAGGTCTTTTCGCTCGAGGTAATTATCCCCGTTGTCCGAATGTTTAAAATCGGAAAAGCCCATACGTCAAGTACTATTTAGTTAATCAAAAGCCAAAGTCGAAATGAATTTATCATTTTTATAGCTAATTACAAAAGAAAAAAATGGTTTATTTTTTTTATTTGTTTAATACTAAAATGGAATTGAATGCCAATTGAAATGTATTGTAACTATTCAGCATAGGTAAAATAAAGTCGAGTTTTGGTGTTAGACTTAAATTAGTAGCTTAAGAGCGAAATTTTTATGACCTAACCTCAGACTTTAGTCTGAGGTTTAAATAACCAATAAACATCAGTCTTTAGCCACTAAATTTTGCTTTGTATTTTCAAATCAATATCCATTAGCTTGGCATCCACCCCCTTTGGGGAAAGCCCGTGGTTAGATGGGTTGGGATGCCTCAGACTAAAGTCTGAGGTTAGGAGATGGGAACCATTATAGAGATGAACTGAGTAGTTACAATGTATTTAATGTATGTGGGAACGTCTGGAGGTTTAATATTGTATTAATGTAACGTAAAATCCAATTTAGATTGTAAAAAAAGGGCAACTGTATTGGTAACTTTTGCTGAGCAAGTAATAAAATTTGAACACAATAAGTGAAGGTCTGCTTTTAAATTGGTTTTTGTGTAATCCGTGTAATACCGGAGCATGTTTGTGGCAGCACACCTGAGATTTCACGGGAAGAAAAACAAAAATGCCGCACCCATGTTATTCTGGAGTGCGGCATTTTTTTTAATTGAGTGTGAATATTAACTTTTAAGTACCGCGGTTACTTTTTGAGCAGCTTCTTGTAAGGATCCGGCTACTTCAAAATTTAATCCGCTGTTCTTCAGCAATTCACGTGCCTCGGGAGCGTTTGTTCCTTCAAGACGCACGACGATTGGCAGTCCAACGTGAATTTCATTTGCTGCATCGATGACACCTTGAGCAACGCGGTCGCAACGGACAATACCACCAAAGATATTTATCAGTATCGCTTTAACATTCGGGTCAGAAAGGATAATTTTAAAACCATTAGCAACGGTTTCTTTATTTGCTCCACCGCCGACATCAAGGAAGTTTGCAGGCTCACCACCGGCAAGTTTAATAATGTCCATCGTACCCATTGCAAGACCTGCACCATTAACCATACATCCGACGTTACCGTCAAGTTTTATATAGTTCAGGTTGAATTTAGAAGCTTCAATTTCAAGCGGTTCCTCTTCATCAAGGTCACGCAGTTCGGCAAACTCAGGATGGCGGAAGAGGGCATTATCATCAAAGTTTATTTTAGCATCAAGCGCAAGCACGCTGCCTTCTTTGGTAACAACCAAGGGATTAATTTCCGCTAGGGTTGCATCTGTTGCAATGTAAGCCTTGTATAGTGCTAAGAAAAACGGCACTGCATTTTTGAACTGAGTTCCTTCAAGGCCAAGCGCGAAAGCGAGTTCCCGGGCTTCAAATTCCTGTAATCCAATAAAAGGATCGACTGAAAGTTTAACAATTTTTTCCGGTGATTCTTCAGCAACTTTTTCAATCTCCATACCGCCTTCGGTAGAAACCATGATGGTATTCTTGGATGTTGCCCTGTCGAGGGTAATACCAAGATATAATTCACGGTCGATGTTAATCCCTTGCTCAATGAGCAAACGGTTAACTTTTTTACCTTCCGGACCGGTTTGGTGAGTGATAAGCTGCATACCTAAAATATTTTCAGCAAAGGTACGCACTTCATCTAACGATTTAGCGACTTTTACACCGCCGCCTTTACCGCGGCCGCCGGCATGTATTTGTGCTTTAACAACCCATACACTTCCGCCGATAACTTGTGCAGCTTCTACTGCTTCATCTGCAGTATATGCAACTTTTCCGGAAGGCACCGGAACACGGTATTTTTTTAATATCTCTTTTGCCTGATATTCATGAATTTTCATTAGGGCCTTTCTCTATGAATTATTTCTTTAGAATTTTTTCACTCATTAATTTTGCCTGCATGAAAAGCAGTAAGTAGTCACGCCCGCCGGCTTTCGAGTCGGTACCTGACATATTAAATCCACCAAACGGATGTGCGCCAACCATTGCACCGGTACATTTGCGGTTAAAGTACAAGTTACCAATAAGGAGTTCTTTTTTCGCTTTTTCCAGTTTTTCCCGGTTTTTGGTATATACCGCGCCGGTTAGACCAAATTTGGTGTTATTGCCGATTTTAATGGCATCGTCAAAATTTTTAGCTTTAATAATTGCTAACACTGGACCAAAAATTTCTTCCTGAGAAAGTCTGTCCATCGGCTTGATATCGTAGAATACTGTTGGTTCAAGGAAGAATCCGTCACCATCAATTTTATTGCCGCCGTTCAGTAATTTGCCTTCTTTTTTTCCGATTTCAATATACGAATAAATGCTTTCCTGCGCACTGCCATTGATGACGGGACCCATGCGGAAGTTTACTTCAGCTGGCCCAACTTTTATCGCGGCTACACGCTCTTTAACTTTTTGAACGAATTCTTTGTAGATTGACTGGTCAACAATTGCCCTTGAACAAGCTGAACATTTCTGTCCCTGAAAACCAAATGCAGCAGCCACAACACCATCAGCAGCTTCATCAAGGTTGTCCCATTCACTGTCAACAATTATGCTGTCTTTGCCGCCCATTTCAGCGATAACCCGTTTTAACCAAATTTGGCCATCCTGAACTTTTGCAGCTAATTCATTAATGTGAATGCCGACTTCCATTGAACCCGTGAAAGAAACGAATCTGGTAAGTTTATGCGCAACAAGAGTGTCACCAACTTCGCCGCCAGAACCAGGCAGGAAGTTCAGAACACCATCGGGCAAACCGGCTTCCTTCATTATTTCAAAGTACAATCTTCCCATCATCGGTGTATCACTTGAAGGTTTTAATACAACAGTGTTACCGGTAACAATTGCCGCCGAAGACATCCCTGCCAAAATAGCAAACGGGAAATTCCAAGGTGGTATTACAACTGCTACGCCAAGTGGGATGTAAACGAGTTCGTTTTTTTCACCCTTGAATGGGGTAATTGGTTGTTTCTGCGCGAACCGTAACATTTCCCTGCCGTAAAACTCCATGAAGTCAATGGCTTCGGCAGTATCCGCGTCAGCTTCACCAAAGTTTTTACCTGATTCAAGTATCATATAAGCGTTAATCTCAAAACGGCGGCGGCGGGTAATTTCTGCGGCCTTGAACAAAATTCCTGCACGCTCTTCAGGGTTTGAATATTGCCATTTCTGGAAAACTTTATATGCCGATTCTACAGCCTGATTCGCCAACTCCTTTGTGCCCTTGTAAAAGGTGGCGATGATTTCGTTTTTATCTGATGGATTAAATGATTGGAATGTTTTTTCAGTGCGGATTTTTTTGCCATTAACGACTAACTCGTATGTTTTGCCTAATTTTTTGCGCACATCTTCGATAGCCTGCCGTTGGATTTCAAAGTTCGCGGGCTTTGAAAAGTCAACATAGGATTCATTTTTAAATGGTTTCACTTTCATAGCGTGCTCCTTATGGGTAGAAAAAATGTTTCTGCAAAATTTTTCCAATTATATTTTTTTACAAATTCGGGACCTTCATATTTAATTTTATCAATTTTCTGCTGGTCAGTTAAAGCTTGCTTGATAGTATTCGCAATATTATCAACTAATTGTGGAGGATACCTCTCCACAAAAAATGCATAATCGCCAAAAAGTTCATGTCCCAACTCGTTATCCATGATTACTGGCGGAACCCCAAAGGCTAACGTTTCCATCGGCGGCAAACCAAATGCTTCTCTGTCCGAAACATAGATTAAAGCCTTGGCTCCAGCATACAATTTTTCAACATATTCCCGTTTTTCAATATAATCATAATAAATTATCTTTTCACTTCCCAATTCTTGGTTTATTTTTTTGATTAAATCGTTAATAATGGGCGGATTGTAATTATCTTTACCAACGACAACCAATTTTAAATCATAAAACTCATGAACTAATTTTTTAAAAGCTATTATAGTTTCTTTTAAGTGTCTTCTTGGAAAAGCCTGTCCAATATAAAGTAAGTAGTTAGTAGCAAGTAGAGAGTGGTAAGGTTTTTGAGGAGAATTTACTCCGAGGTAAGATACAAAGATTTTGTCAGGATTAATGTTATAAACTTTTGCCACTTCTTTTTTTGATGTTTCTGAAATTGCCAAGATTTTTGTTGCAAACATGGCTGCCCAATTTGTAAATATTCTATAGGATAATCTATAACGAAACGGCAAACTACCATGTTTATATTCGTGGTAAACGTCTTGGGTCAGCAT
>JACPGF010000076.1 GCA_016182615.1 Ignavibacteriales bacterium | reverse complement strand
GGCGTGCTTCCGGGACTAAATCGCTTTCGGATTTGGTAGCAATTAATTCCTGAAATTTCCGCAACGCTTTCAAATAATTTTTTTGATAATAAAATGCTTTCCCAATCATTATCAATGCATCATCAACATATCTTGAGTTTGCATTAAATTGCAGTATTCTGGAACATTTCTCTATTACCTTATCCAAAAGGGGAAGAACCGAACCGGGTACGGGGGCATCGAATTTCGCGAATGGATCTTTTCTTTGCTCGTTTAACTGCTGCTCGGCCTGTTCAAAAACATCAACAGTATTGTAATACAAATTAAAATACGTGGTGAAATCTTCCCAGACCGAACATCCAATGAACAAGAAAGCCGGTAGAATAAAAATTATGTATTTTTTCAAACGTAAACTCGGAATTTCTAAAAACGCTGATTTATTTACAGCAATTAAACAAACTGCTGCACTATTTTCAAGTCATAAATAACAGAACTGATGATTATTTACCATGACATTGTTTATATTTTTTACCTGAGCCGCAAGGACATGGATCATTTCTGCCGACTTTTTCTTCAACTCTTACAGGCTGCGTCCGCATAACCGGAGCATCATCACCTTCGGAAGCAGGGGTATGAGCACCTAACCCGATATTTGTTGTTTCCTTTTTTGAAAGAACCATTCCGCCCCGCTGCGGCCTGCGGCGGTTAGTTTGTAATTCATCCGGAGCCTGCGGGAACAGCTTGAAACAATACATCAATGTTTCGTTGCGGATCAACTCGATCAATTGCGAAAACATTTTGAAAGCTTCCCCTTTGTATTCCAGAATCGGGTCTTTCTGACCGTAAGCGCGAAGGTTGATGCCTTCTTTCATATCATCCATTTCGCGAAGATGCTCTTTCCATTTTGAATCGATAACATTCAGGAATGAAAATCTTTCGATCTGTGCTAAAACATCGCCACCCACAAGTTCTTCCTTGCGTTTGTAGAAATCCTTCGCAGCATTGGTTATTTCTGTTATTAAGCCGGTTGAACCTAATTTTTCAAATTGGTCGGGTTCAACTTTAAAATCAATCATCAGAAAATGCAGAAGTTCTTCACGGATCATTTCGATGTTTGCATCATCGTAATGTTTTTCGACAATTTCCGGGATAAGCTCTTCAAGCATCTCGAACACTTCACCTTTAAGGCGTTCGCCATGTAATGCCCTGTTACGGCGTGAATAAATAATTTCACGCTGCTGGTTCATAACGTTGTCGTACTCGAGCAGTCTTTTACGGATCGAGAAGTTGTTCTCTTCAACTTTTTTCTGCGCACGTTCCACGGACTTAGTTATCAGCGGATGTTCAATTACTTCACCCTCTTTCAGTCCCATTTTTTGCATAACTGATGCCATCCGGTCTGAACCAAACAAACGCATCAAATCATCTTCGAGTGAAAGGAAAAACTTTGTTGTACCGGGGTCACCTTGGCGGCCTGACCGGCCACGCAACTGCCTGTCAATACGCCGGGATTCATGCCGTTCAGTACCAAGTATAAACAGACCGCCACTGCCAATAACACCGGCACCAAGTTTAATATCAGTGCCACGGCCAGCCATGTTTGTTGCAATGGTTACTGCACCAGCCTGGCCGGCGAATGCAACAACTTCAGCTTCACGTTGATGCTGTTTTGCATTAAGTACATTATGTGGTAATGCTTTCCGTTTAAGCATTCGGCTGATTGTTTCAGAAACTTCAACTGATGTTGTTCCTACAAGTACCGGGCGCCCAGCGGCTCTTAGTTCTTCGATCTTTTCGATAACGGCGTTGTATTTTTCGCGTTTGGTACGGTACACGGCATCCTCATCATCAAGACGGACAATCGGTTTGTTTGTGGGGATAACAACTACTTCAAGCTTGTAGATTTCAAAAAACTCACCTTCTTCGGTTTCAGCAGTACCTGTCATGCCCGCGAGTTTTTTATACATCCTGAAATAGTTTTGCAGCGTGATTGTAGCTAATGTTTGTGTATCACGTTCAACCTTTACATTTTCTTTGGCCTCTATTGCCTGATGCAATCCATCGGAATATCTTCTGCCGGGAAGGACACGGCCAGTAAACTCATCGACGATAGCAATTTTACCATCTTCGGTAATAACGTATTCATCGTCTTTTTCAAATAACGTGTAAGCCTTCAGCAACTGGTTCAGCGTGTGTATCCTGTCGCTCTTTTCAGAGTAATCATGATACAATGCATCTTTTCTTTTGTTTTTCTCATCCAGTGAAATTTCCGGATCGTGCTCGAACTTGCTTATCGCTGTGCCAAGGTCGGGTAATACGAAAAGATTCTTATCGGAGTGTGTACTTTTTGCAAGTTCCTCGCGCCCTTTTTCTGTCAGGTCTATGGTGTTGTTCTTTTCATCGATAACAAAATACAATTCATCATCAATAACATGCATGTTTTTCGATTTTTCACGCATGAATTCGATCTCGACATCTTGTAAAAGGCGTTTGTAACTTGGTTCTGCTAAAACTTTTAACAAACGCTTGCTTTTGGCTAACCCATGTTGAGCACGGAGTAATAGTTTACCCGCTTCGAAGTTCGATTCTTTTGATTCGGAGCCATTCAACAGCGTTTCTGCTTGAGCAACTAACGAAGCAACCAAAGCAGTTTGAGCCCGGTGTAATTTTTCGATATGCGGTTTCATCTCGTTAAACTTGTGGTCATCAACATCAACCGGCCCCGAAATAATAAGCGGGGTTCTGGCTTCATCGATAAGTACCGAATCCACTTCATCCACGATTGCATAATTGTGAACCCGTTGTACCTGATATATTTTATCAAGGGACATATTGTCACGGAGATAATCAAAACCGAATTCGTTATTGGTTCCGTAAGTTACATCGCAGGCATAATTATCAAGCCGCTGTTCCGGGGTCATGTTGGTAAGTATTACACCGACAGACATACCGTGGAAATGGAATATTCCACTCATCCATTGTGAATCACGTTGCGCGAGGTAATCGTTAACTGTCACAAGATGTACACCGCGCCCGGTAAGTGCATTAAGAAACAAAGGCAGGGTTGCCACGAGTGTTTTACCTTCACCCGTTGCCATCTCCGCAATTTTACCCTGATGCAGCACCACGCCGCCCATAAGCTGTACGTCATACGGAACCATTTCCCACACTTGTTTTTGACCCATTACAGTCCATGATGTTCCAACAAGGCGCTTGCAGGTTTCTTTTACAACTGCATACACCTCAGGTAATAATTCATCAAGTATTTCTTCATACTTGTCATCAAGTTCTTCATTTACCGCATCCAGTTCTTCGTGAACTGCATGCCGGTCAAAATCTTCATTCGACTGCAGCTTTAACTGAATTTCATCTACTTTACCACGAAGTTCTGCCGTGGCTTCTGAAATTGTTTGCTTGAATACAATTACTTTTGCACGTAATTCATCATCGGTTAAACCGACTAATTCCGCGTGGCATTTATTAATTTCAACAACAATTGGCCCAAGTTCCTGCACATCTTTGGACTTTTTGTCTCCGAATAATTTTTTAAAGAACTGTAACATTTTAGGGTAAACTCCGTTGCTTGTTTCTATCTAAAATCAAAACGGTAAAATACTAAAATATTTCCTGAAAACAGGGGCAAAAAAAAGAGTAACAACGCTCAAAATATGCAATTTTGGCAGACAGTAAGACAGGAATTATGAGTTATGAATGATGAATGATGAGTTATGAGTACCGAGTGAGGAATGGAGCGTGGCGGGTTTGGATACAGGGGATAATAGAGTCTATCATTTGCGTACAAACAACAAGAATAATCATTTGGACTGAAGCCCATTGTGGGCGGGCGGGCATAGGATCTCGAGAATGAATCCGGATGCAATCTTAAATAGCTGCATTTGACGCTTTCAATCTGTTTATTGCTTCGCTCCTGTTGAAGATTGTGCAATAGAATAAAAAGTGTGTTCTAGTTTACCGATTGCAGGAAGTTAATCGTGTCTTGATTGATGGGAACATAGCAGGCATTGTGCCATTTTTGACTCATCGGGAATTCACTGTAAATATTCATTTGCAAAAATTTTCGCTCCAAATATCTCAATATATATTCTGTCAATGTGTATTTTATTAAATGTCTTTAAATTTCTTTTCAGGGGGAAAGGAATTCTTTTTTACATGAATCAATTCCGGATTCCGGCAGTTATGAAAAAAATAGTAAAACTCGTTTTCGCATTTGTAATAACAGCTTATCTTACCGTGGCTGCACAATCAAATATTCTTACGGGAAGCGTATCTGACGCGAAAACCGGAGAAATGCTTGTTGGTGTAACCATTAAAATAAATGAATTGAAAGGTACCGGCACTATAACCGATACTTCCGGATACTTCAGGTTAAAAGTTCCTGTTGGCGCATATTCCGTTACTGCCTCCCTCATTGGTTATTTAACAATGGTCAAAACTGATGTTATAATTCAAGCCGGGCGTGAAACGGCTCTCTCCCTTAAATTGCAAACCACCACGTTAGAAATAGGGTCAGTTACGGTACGAGGCGATTATTTTGATAAATCTATTCAAGTAAATAATGTAAGTACCGTCGTATTAAGCGCCGAAGAAGTCAGGCGGTCACCGGGTGCAGTGCAGGACTTTCAGCGGATTCTACAGAGCATGCCCGGGGTTTCACTGGCAAGCGACAAGAACAATGAATTACTGGTACGCGGCGGTGCCCCCGATGAGAACCTGATTGTTTTTGATGAAATGGAGATACATTCAATTAATCATTACCCGAATGAGTATAATTCGGGCGGACCCATAAATATGCTTAATGTCGATTTGATACAGGATATTCAATTCTCAACCGGCGGATTTAATGCAAAATACGGGGATAAACTATCTTCAGTAGTTATTGTTAATTCGCGGGAAGGCAGAAGAAATAGTCGCCTGTCGGGTAATGCAAATATTTCAATGGCAGGTATCGGTGGAATTTTTGAAGGCGGCTTTGCAAATGGCAGCGGTTCCTGGCTCATCTCAGCAAGAAAAAGCTATCTGGATTTAATCAAGGGTGCAATAGGTTTAACTTCAGTTCCTAACTATTATGACGGACAGTTTAAAATTGCTTACGATTTTAATAACAAGCACAAAATGAGCTTCTCCGGAATTTACGGAAATGACTATATGCATGATGATGGATCCTCGGATGAAGAGTTCCCTGATAAAGCCGGCACTGCTGATACTATTGGTATTGAGAATGAACTGGTTAAGCAAAATCAAATGGCAATTGGTGCCACTTTGCGCAGTTTGTGGAATAAAAGTGTTTTTTCTTCCGTTACTCTTTTCATGAACCGCAATCATTCAGAAATAGGGGTTCACAATGATTTTACAAAAAGAAGTTATGATGTATCGGGAACTGTGCAAAATTCGGAAATCCTGACCAGAAGATTACTCTTTGGAGAGAATTTCACACAGGGAGAGGCAGCCCTGAAATTTGAAATAACCTGGCTGGCAAATAAATTGTATGAATTAAATGCAGGCATGTCTTACCGGACGGGATTTTACAAAAACACCATTTCACTGGATTCTGATAGTGCCCGGTTCGATATGGACAATGATGGGATTTTTGAAATCCCCTTGATTGTTGTTCCAGCGTCTGATTTTACGACTGATATCCGACTTTTTGATCATAATAAACAGTATTACTATTTGAATAACCGGCTGAATTTTTTTGATGAACGGTTACTCCTGAACCTGGGGATTCGCTATGATTATTTCTCATACAGTAACTCATCAAATTTCAGTCCCCGTGTTGCACTCTCATATTATCTCCGTCCGCAAATTACCAGTATAAATTTTGCTTTTGGATATTTCTATCAGTCGCATGTGTATCCAATTTACGGTGATCGGTACAATTCAGGGATTAACAAGCATATACAGAATTCTCGTGCAGTTCACTACGTTTTGGGTCTGGAACATATTGTTGAAGATGGTTTAAAATTCAATCTTGAAGCATACATCAAAAACTATAGCTATATACCTGTCAGCGAAGACTTTATCCATTCAGCCGACCGGACATTCCGTTCCGAAAAACAGCTGACAATTGGAGAAATGCATGTCTATGGCGTCGATGCTGTGCTGCAACAAAAGCTTGTAAAGGATATATACGGAACTTTAAGCCTCTCCTATATGAAAAGTAAGGTGAAAGATATGCGGATAGGATATGAAGGGCAGGAGTATTCTTCAGATTATGAGTTTCCGTTTGCTTTAACGCTTATACTTGGTAAACGTTTTACCAATCTCCGGGATGAAATAAATAATTCCGTATTCTATATAAAGTATCCGGCATACATCCTCCCATTTTCAAACGATATGGAAATCAGTTTTAAGTGGCGTTATTCCGCGGGAAGGCCATACACACCCAAGATATATGTTACAGGGGAGCAGCACCGTGAGGGTGGTATTGTATGGGGCAAAGGAACCTGGGTTACCGGCTCTGAAAAAAACAGCAGCAGATATCCGGCCTATCAGCGCCTCGATCTGATGTTTAATTCAAGATACAACTTTACAACTTGGGACCTAATTGTTTCATTTTCAATACAAAATCTGTACAATTGGAAAAATATCGCAAAATACTCTCATAATGACGACGGGACAAAAGAGAAGGTTTATCAGTATGCATTTTTCCCCGTTGTTGGATTGGAAGTTGAGTTTTAATTATTGGGCTTGTGGATGGTAAAAAGGAAATGCTTGGCACTATAACATTTTGGATGGGTAATTCTCCATTTTGTTTTTTTTGTTAAGCAAAACCATTACTTGGGCTGGTTACTCAATAAAAACATTCACTAAAACCGTAATTGTAGAATGAAGCCATTATATCATTAAAGTGTTCTATCCCCCGGATGAATCCGGAGCAATTGTAAAAACACTCGCATGAATAGCTGCTGAAAATACAATATTAAATAGCAGCATTTGTTACTTGCAATTTGTTAATTGATTTGCCCAAGTTGCTTATTGGGCAATTTAATTAGCTGCAATTATGTGCCAAACTTAATTTAAAATTGCCCCCGGATTTATTCGGGGGAGAAATTAGAAAAAGCGCATAACAGGCGTTAGCCACTTGCCTTTGATGTTTTGATGAACCCGTTTTTATTTATAAACTTCTGATATTCTTCGATAATTCATACTTTTTAATAAGGATAACAATTACCACTTGAAAATAAAATGAACTAGAATTCCAATACAGCGTAGCGATTATTTACTTATTTTGTGGTAAGAGCCGGTTTTTCACTGCATTTAACCGCAAAGGTGCAAAGTGAGCGCAAAGATAGCTGCAAAGAAAATTTAATTTATTCTTGGCAAACAACCCATTTTGTAAATTTTTGAACTAGATTAGATAGAATTATTTGCATGGTTCTTTTAAAGTCGTTTTTGTATATTACTAAAGCGTAACTGCAAGAGTGGTTTTGCATTTTGTGTATGAACTAAAAGTGGAGCATGGTTATGAAAAAGTGCGTGTTGTTTTTGTGTTTGTTGTGCAATGTATTTATCTCGGCTCAAATTACTAATCCGGAAAACAGGAAGAAAATATCGGGTGTTCTGATAAGAGAGTTAGACAGGGTAGAGCGGCTGCGGAATCATGATGTCTTTTCATCGGCTGAAATTGCTGCTATTATTAACAAGGAAATAATTCCCGTGGATAGCTATTTACGGATAGCCTTGCAGGTAACACTGCGGACGGAAAACGTGAAAAGGCAATTGGGTAGTTTGGGTTGCGATGTTTTACAAATTCCTGATGGTAACTATAACCTTTGGGTGCCTTATGACAAACTTGATGCAGTAGCTTCGCTAAATGCAGTTGCTTATCTAACAACAATCCGCGTTCAAAATGTACATCCTATACCGATACCAAGACCAGATCCTATTCCAGTGCCACATCCGGGACCAAAACCGCATCCCTATCCTCATCCCAAACCGCATCCTCAACCCGACCCAGCGCCAAGCCCGCAGCCTGAAAAGGAAAGACCGAATCCACAGCCTTCAAAGGATATGCCTGTTTCAAGGCGCAGTGGCGGCAGATAGTCTAATAGTTTTAGTTTTTTGATTTCTGTAATTTAATCTACCGGCTTTTAGTGTTAAAGCGAAAAACAATCTGAATCGATCGCTTTTTAACAGTAAATAGTATATCAATGATTAAGACTGAATGAACAAAAGTCAACAGGTATTTTGCAGAAGCGTACAATTTTAAGTGGTGCTCCCAAGGCAGGTACTAATTAGCTCACGTATTTAATAATTTAATTCGCATGTTACATGAAAAAATCTGACATAAACCCGATGCCCCAATATTTTGACAGATATATCAATTTAGTTGAGGATGTTGATTTGAATATGGCGTTTATCAACAGTATAAAACAATTAGAATCTTTGGACATTAATCTCCTCTCACAATTAAAAGATAAAACGTACATGCCGGGTAAGTGGACTGTTAATGATATCATTCAACACATAACCGATATAGAAAGAATACTGTGTGCCGGTGTTTTGCGTTTCGCACGGGATGAGAACACATTTGTAATATCATTTAATGAAGATGAGCTTGCCAAAAATGCAAAATCAAATAGTAAAAAGAACAATTGTAAGGAAGGGCACAATATCCCTTTATAAAAGTTTTGATCCTTCGGATTATCCTAAGTTTGGCATTAATTGGAAACACCAAATTTCTGTTCTCGCGATGGGTTTTAATATTATCGGGCACCAAATTCACCACCTTAAATTTATCGAGGAAAACTACTATCCGTTAATCTCAATAAAACAAGGGTAGGGCAGGATTGATTATCAGCGGGTATTACAGAACTGAGTACTGCCTTAGAGTAACGAAGTTTGTTGAACTGAAGTTGTACCCTGATCCACGATTAATGCGGTGAAATACCGGCATCTGGTTTATTTATATTTTCAGGCATATTAATAAACTCGTACAAGCACGAGTCACCCATGCGTTTATAGGGCTCAAATCCAAAGGCTTCTACATCTTGAGCAAGTGTTTGTATTGAACGTTCAATCAGTAACAGTCCATCTTCGGCAAGGAAACCGTTTTGTTTAATATTGTAAAACATCTGATGAACATCATACTCAAAAAATGGGGGGTCAGCGATGATGAGTCCGTATTTCTTTTCGGGGCTTCTGGCGGTGAATGAAACCGATGATGCTTTTACTATTGTGCAGCGGTCAGCAACCTGCAAGGCATCAATGTTCTGTTTTATGGTTTGTAGTGGCTGATAATTTTTTTCGACAAAAGTTACTGTAATGGCACCACGGCTGAGCGCTTCAAATCCCAATGACCCCGAACCTGAGTAGAGATCAAGGGCATGTACTTCTTCAAACACAATTTTATTACTCAGGTAATTAAATATACTTTCCTTTACGCGGTCTGTGGTAGGGCGTGTTTTAACCGTTTGGGGAACAGAAATTAACCTGCCTTTAAATTCACCTGCAATAATCCGTAAACGCAATGCCTAACCCATCCTGTAACAGGCACCGGAAGCAGCCGCGAAAGTGAAAAAATGTTCGCGCAATAATTTCGATTGCGAGAGCTTCGATGATATCGTCAGTTTTTTAAACGGGTTAACTGGATAAAATTTTATTTGTGTGGCTTTCTCCCATGTATCAACTAATACCGGGGTAACCGAATCGCCAAATACAAATGCATTATTAATTTGATTAACCGGGAAACCCATGTTTTCTAAAAGCATAAATTCAGTATGAATAAGTTGGGGTATTTCTCCATAATTGGAAAAATTACACAAACGGAGATAAACCGGTTTCCCCTGATATATGACTTCAAAGGATAGTTTACGGTCATCAAAAAGCAGGCTGAGATTGTAGCCATCCTTACTCATCTGATAATTGAGAAACAAAGCACAGTCGCAGCTAAAATGCGCGTAATCAACACCCAAGAGGGTAAAACCATTTTTCTGGGCAAAGTTTCTATACATGCGTAAATGTTTGCGGGGCATAACACCAACTAACGCGTATTTCGGCTGTGGCGCCACAGGGTTCTGTATCTCGAAATATTGCAGCGTGTATTCCTCGCCGCGAAGGTGGGGATATAATTTCTGAAAATCCCATCTGAACTGCATGGTCAAATCCTGTTCAAGCAGCGTGTGGTCAAACGGCAAACGGAGCATGGAAAACATAGAAGGGGGGAGGCTGATGAACAATGATTTTGATTTAATACGGTGTTTTGCCGTAATTTCATTGAACGCCGTCTGAATGATGGAATTGATTTTCACATCATGCTCTTCCCGGAGATTTAATTCGTCGGAAAAGTAGGCTTCATCAATATAATCCAGAATAAACTCATTATTAAAACAAACCAGTTCGATGTACTGTAGTTTATCTTTGCTGATATTTATTCCTGCCCGGTTTTCTAAATGGAACATGTATAACTGTTTGTAACTTTAAAATTATTAAGTGGTAAAATACCTTAGATTAACTTCTAATCAAAAGAAATAAACGGCATCAGTTTCGCAAGTTTTTTCTTGCCGATTCCTTTTACTTCCAATAAATCACTGCTTTTCTTGAAAACAACGCCGCGCTGCCGGGCAATTAGTATTTCATCAGCAGTTTTAATACCAATTCCCGGAATAAGGCACAACTTTTCTTCCGCTGCCGAGTTTATTTTAATTTTTTGTCCCGGCAGCAGTTTTTCAGTCTTTACCGATTTGCGGGATAGACTTGCTGTTGCCGAGTCCTTAGCCGTATCAATCTCAGCGCGTGTAGTGCCGATAATTGCATTGTATAAACTATCCTGCATGGAGTAGTTGTAGCGCCTTATTTTTTCAGGTCGGTTGCTGTAATAGGAATAAATCATTCCAGTTGCTAACAACAATGTAAATGAGATAACCGCCTTTACTTCGTACTGAGTCAGTCCGGTTTTTTCGGAAATCCTCGAGAAAAATTTCTTTAGAAATAGCATCGTGCCCCCGTGTGCACAAATAATTATTTACCAAAATTTTTGAAAAAGCCGCCGTTATTATCTTTAACACTTGCCGGATTAATATTCGGCATTTTTTGTAATTCTTTAAGCATCTCTTTTTCTTTTGCATCTACTTTTTTAGGTACAATAACATTGATGCGGACAAGTTGGTCGCCTGCACCATGTTTGTTAAGGTGTTGTACACCTTTTTCCCGCATGCGCAGTAGTTTACCCGGCTGCGTGCCGGACTCAACTTTAAGCCGCGCTTTACCTGTCAGAGTCGGTACATCGTATTCGCCGCCAAGCACAATATCAGGGAAGCTGATAAATAAATCATAGATGATATCATCACCTTCACGCCTGAAATACTCGTGCGGGATTTCCTGAAAAACAACAATGATGTCGCCCGGTGCTCCGCCACGCTGTCCGGTATTACCTTCTCCACGGAGGGTCATGTAACTTCCTTCGCTCACTCCGGCAGGCACATTTACTTTTATGGTCTCTTCCGCTACAACTCTTCCGTCACCGTGGCACTTGCGGCATGGTTTATCAACAACGGTACCTTCGCCGTTACAGTTGGCGCAGGTTTGTATGTTAACAAACTGCCCGAAAACAGAGCGCGAAACGGTGCGCACCTCTCCGCTGCCATTACAAGCAGGGCAAGTTTTA
>JACPGF010000489.1 GCA_016182615.1 Ignavibacteriales bacterium | reverse complement strand
TCTAAACCAAAACCGGTTAAAGTGGGCACATAATACGGGATTCCTGCTTTTTCAAGAGCAGGCAGTAAATACCGGAATTCACTGGTTGAAGCTGAGAAACCATGTACCAGCAGCACCATGTGCGGTAGTTTTTCAACTCCGCGGGAAAATACCGGCAGTGTTTCCTGAAAAGTTTCCGCCTCAGGTATGTGTGAAAAATTTTGCAGATACTTTGTGCTGTGTAATAACTTACGGTTTTCGAAAAATTTTACCGATAACAAAAATATCATCCCGGAAAAAGCAAATGCCAGCAAGTATAATTCACTGATCCAGTGAAAAATGAGCGCGAGTGTTAATACAATAATAGCTGTTGTAATTATCATATTCCTGAAGTAAATTCTGTTTATTTGCTTTGCAAATTTTGTTAACATGTGTATTATTTTCTATAATTAACAAATAATGTGCCGAATGATAATTTCTCATCGACTTCGTGGTTTTGACATTCATGATGCAACACTTTCGGGGCTGCAAAAAGCGCTCAATCTTGGAATTCTGGGTATAGAGACTGATACACGGCAAACGCAAGATGGTGTTATTGTTTTAAACCATGATGCGCACTTGCAAGAGCACTTTAATTCCCGCGAACTGATAGCCAATATACATTATGATCGCTTAAAAACCATTCCACACAAGTACAAAACAAGCAGCATACTCACTCTTTCCCGGCTCCTTCTAGAAATGGAAGAAAGCCCGAACAAAGCATGCACACTCTTTCTTGATGTGAAAGAATCCGGGTATGAATCTGAAATAGTCACTTTATTGGACAAGCACTGTATGTTAAACAGGACAGTAATAGTATCATGGCTGCCTGAAGTGCTGCAGAAATTTCACTATTTTGGTACACCCTTACCTTTATGTTTTAGCCACTATAAAGTAACGGGAGCAATATCTGCCCGGTTTTTATCGGGAATTGTCTTGGTAAAGGAAATTTTGTCAGGCAAACCTAAAATAACAAATATCGCCTATGAAAAATATAACGATATCCCGCATTATATAAATAACTTCAGCCCGGGAATGGATTACGAGCACATTGTAAAAAACTATGTTGCAGGAAAGTTACTGGATATGCTCGCGGAATCAGGGGGAATGGTTTGCAGCCATTTTAACAGTATCAATAACGCCGATGTGGCGTATTACGGGTCGCACGGAATAAAAACCATGGTGTATTCAATCGATAACATAGTGCTCCTGCAAAATTATACCGAAACCGTTAGACCCGATTTTATACTGACAAACAATGCCGACCTTTGCAGTTATTCTTAAAAAGGCATGTGAAATCAACAATATTTAACACTTTTTCGAAATAGATAACGGAATCATCGTTGCTCTCCCCGATTATTCATCTTTCTCACTCGTAAAGCTCGAAATCAATGCTTTCAACCCCGGTTTTATACTAAAACCGGGATCGAAATTGTTTTTAAACTGAGTTCAATTATAGTATTAATTAATCCTCCCATCCAGAGGAGACAAATATCCTACAAACCCGAAGACTTTCTAAAATACGCGACCGTTGTAAACAGGCCTTCCTGCCTTGTAATTTTTGGGTTCCAGCCAAGAATTGACTGGGCGCGGCTGATATCAGGCTGCCGAACCTTTGGATCATCTTCCGGAAGCGGAGTAAATATAATTTTAGAATTTGAATTGGTGGCTCTGACCACTTCTTCGGCAAACTGTTGTATGGTAATCTCTTCCGGATTGCCAATATTTACCGGATTCGACTCATCGGAAAGTAATAACCGGAATATACCTTCAACCAAATCGCTTACAAAACAAAAGCTTCTGGTCTGAGAACCATCTCCAAATACCGTTATATCTTCACCACGCAATGCCTGCCCGACAAAACTTGGCAGCGCACGGCCGTCATCCAGCCGCATTCTGGGGCCGTAGGTATTAAAAATCCTTACTATTCGTGTTTCAAGATTGTGATAACGGTGGTATGCCATTGTTATTGCTTCGGCAAATCTTTTCGCTTCATCATAAACTCCACGCGGGCCAATAGGATTAACATTTCCCCAATACTCTTCTTTTTGCGGATGAACGAGTGGATCGCCATACACTTCTGAGGTGGAAGCAAGAAGAAACCGGGCTTTTTTTTCTTTGGCTAAGCCAAGTACTTTGTGGGTTCCGAGTGATCCTACCTTAAGCGTTTGTATGGGAAGTTTCAAATAATCAATCGGGCTAGCAGGAGATGCGAAATGCAAAATATAGTCCACATCGCCCGGTACGTGGATAAAATTGGTTACATCGTGTTTTACGAAAGAAAACCTGTCATGGCCAAAAAGATGGGAAATATTCGCGGGGTTTCCGGTTAGTAAATTGTCAATGCAAATAACATTCATTCCTTCGGCAATAAGCCTGTCGCACAAATGCGAGCCAAGAAACCCGGCGCCACCGGTGATTACTGCAGTTTTCATCGGGGTTTTACTCCTATAATTGAATAAAAAAAGAAAGCGTTTACCCGGTTACGGATAAACGCTTTGTTTAACAGAAAATAACTACTATGCCTCTCCGGCAGGTGGTAATTTTGTCCTATCGGTTTTACGCGGTCTTGTATAATAGTAGTAATACTTATAATACGAGCCGTAAGAACTTTTATATACAAAGTTATTAAGAATGGTACCGATAAAATTAACATTATCCTGTTTAATAATTTCTAATGAACGTAACATCAGATCAACCTCTGTAGTATTAGCTGAAACAACAAGCGCGGTAGCATCTGCTAAACGTGAAAGGATTTCAGCATCAGTTACAGCAATTACTGGTGGAGAATCGATTAATACATAATCATATTTCTCACGCAGCATTGCCATAAAGTCTTTCATCTTCTGCGATTCCAACAACTCCGAAGGGTTAGGAGGGATAGTACCCGCGGTTATGTAAAACAAATCTGGTATTTCGGATGTTCTAACGATTTCTTCAAATGCAACCTGTCCAAACAAATAATCAACAATACCCGGATACCGGTTCGTTTTAAAGAATGAATGGATACGGGGCTTTCTTAAATCGCAATCGATAATGATCGTTTTTTTATTTGACAATGCAAAACTACCTGCAAGGTTGGTACAAATAATTGTTTTACCTTCAG
>JACPGF010000070.1 GCA_016182615.1 Ignavibacteriales bacterium | reverse complement strand
ATTTTAAACTATCTTGAAAACAAAGCAACAAATGCACAAAGTGAGAATTTTAATGCTAAGATAAAATCCTTAATGGCAAGGGTCAGAGGTGTGAACGATAAAGACCTTTTCCTTTACAGACTCTTTAAACTCTATGCGTAAAACTTTTGCCACCGATTTTGGATTTGAACCCTTTACCACCACCTATTGAGATGTTACTCTATTTCCTTTTAAACAAGTTTTTCATATACTAGCCAGAATTCATAATTTACAGCTTATAATTTCAAAAAACTGATATATGAAGAATAAATCTTTTCGCCTTTTATTTATTATAACTGCATTGGCAATTGTTATTGTTGCTGCAAAATTTCTGTTCTTTCCCGGAAAATCGAAGGCTGAAACGGGAGCGGCACGGGCAAAATTCGATTTACGGATAAATGGCCTTGTTTTGGTTAAACAGCAACTTTCTGATACACTTGCTATCGCTGGAAGTATTTTGCCGGAGGAACTGACAGACCTTTCCTTTGAGGCTTCAGGTAAACTTATTGCAATTTCTTTTAACGAAGGCACTTTCGTAAAAAAGGGAAGCAGACTTGCAAAAATTAATGATGCCGATTTACAAGCAGAACTACAAAAAGCAATGGCAAATAAAAAACTGCAAGAGCAGAGGGAAGAACGTGCAAGAGCCTTGCTGAAAAAAGATGGTATCAGCAAAGAAGAGTATGACCAAATAAACAATGCCGGTGAATTAGCCCGTGCACAAGTTGCATTACTAACCGCGCAAATTGCCAAAACAGAATTGAGCGCACCCTATGACGGATATGTTGGGATGCGGCTGGTTGGCCTGGGGCAATATATAGTCCCAACTATGGTTATCTCTTCATTCAGCAAACTGCAAACAATCCGTGTTGAAGGAGCATTACCGGAATCGTATTTCGGATTGCTTAAACCGGGAGATATTATTCATTTTCAACCTTCAAATCTTGGAAGGTACCTAACGGCGAAGATATACGCCATTGAGCCGAAAATTTCTAGTGAGAGTAGAACTTTTGTCTTCCGTGCAAAAGCCGATAACCCGGGCGCCAAAATACCCTCCGGTGGTTTTGCCAAAATTTTATTAAAGCTGAATCACAGCACTGATGGTTTTATTATTCCCGCGGAATCGCTCGTTCCTGATGCCAAGGGCTATGTTGCGTATGTTTTTGATAATGGCAAAGTAAAAGAAAAGCGAGTGCAATTACTCAGGAGAGATGCAGAAAATAGTTACATCAGCGAGGGGCTTGGTTACGCGGCAGTAATACATGAGTCTTTCAACAATTAGTATCCGCCGCCCAGTACTTGCCATTGTACTGTCACTGCTTTTAGTTATTCTCGGGCTCATGGGTATGAAATATCTCGGTGTCCGTGAGTATCCGAATATTGACCCTCCGGTGATAACTGTCTCAACATCTTATACCGGTGCAAATCCCGATATCATTGAGTCCCAAATAACCGAACCTCTCGAGGAATCGATTAACGGCATAGAGCGCATTAAATCAATCACATCTGTTAGCCGCGAGGGCCGCAGCCAGATAACCGTTGAGTTTGACCTTGATGCTGATTTGAATGCAGCCGCCAATGATGTACGTGACCGGGTTTCACGCTCCATGAGAAACTTGCCCCTTGATGTTGATCCGCCTATAATTGCTAAAGCAGATGCCGATGCAACACCTATTGTAATGGTTACATTACAGAGTGACACCCGCAACCTGATGCAGATTTCTGACTACGTCAACAGTGTGCTGAAGGAACGATTGCAAACTATTCCCGGTGTAAGCCAGGTGCAAATCTGGGGCGAAAAACGATTTGCCATCAGGCTTTGGTTTGAACCTTCAAAAATGGCAGCGAGCAATATTACAGCCGCCGAGATTAGCACGGCATTGCAAAATGAAAATGTTGAGCTGCCGTCAGGGATGATCGAGGGGAATAAAGCAGAGCTGACGATAAAAGCCAAGGGGCTTTTAAAAAATGCTGAAGAATTCAATAACTTAATTATTAAAGTCACCGGCGGTAAGATTATCCGTTTGAGGGATGTTGGTTATGCTGAACTTGGTGTCGAAAATGAAAGAACCATTTTCCGAACCAATGGAGTGCCGCTTATCGGTCTTTCTTTAATACCTCAGCCGGGCTCTAATCATATTGAAATCGCGGATGAGTTCTACAAACGGCTAAGCAATATCCGTAAGGAACTGCCGGTTGATATGCGGCTCGATGTCGGGTTTGACATGACGAAGTTTATCCGTGAGTCAATCCTTGAGGTTGAACAATCGCTGTTAATTGCTTTTGTATTGGTTATTATTATTATTTTCCTCTTCCTTAGAGAGTGGCGCTCAACGTTCATCCCTATACTCGCCATACCTGTCTCGCTGGTTTTCGCGTTTTTTATCATGTACGTTGCAGGGTTTTCGATAAACGTATTAACTTTGTTGGGACTGGTGCTTGCAATTGGTATTGTGGTTGATGATGCAATAATTGTACTTGAAAATATTTTTTCGAAAATTGAAAACGGTGAAAATGCAGTGGCCGCGGGTGAGAGCGGTACAAAAGAAATTTTCTTTGCAGTGGTGTCCACCACGATTACGCTTGCCTCTATTTTCCTTCCTGTTATATTTTTGCAGGGAATGGTTGGCAGATTATTCCGTGAATTTGGTGTAGTAATCGCAGGTGCGGTTGCTGTTTCTGCTTTTGTTGCTTTAACACTTACGCCCATGCTATCGGTGAAATTTTTCAAAAAATTTCACACGCACAGCAAGTTTTACAAAAAGACGGAGCCGTTCTTTCAAGGGATGGCAAACAAATATAAAGAGTGGCTTTCGGGATTTATCAGCAACAAGTGGTATGCTCTTATCATCATTCTTGTTTCGATAGTTTTTATCTTCATTTTCGGTTCACAGTTACAATCCGAATTAGCACCTGTCGAAGACAGAAGTATGCTGAGGGGCTCTGTACTGGCGGCCGAAGGCACATCGTATGAATACATGGATGAAGTGATGCAGGTTATCGCGGATACAACATTGGCAGCTATACCGGAAAATAATGGAATTATTGCATTAACTGCTCCCGGTTTTTCTTCCAGTTCAGCTAATTCAGGATCAATCCGAATAATGCTGTCTGAACGTGATGAAAGAAAACGTTCTCAACAGGAAATATTCCGTTTTCTTGCTACCAAACTGCAACAGTTTACCAATGTTAAAGTTACTGTTATACAAGAGCAAACTATTGGCTCTCGAGGACGTGGACTACCAGTGCAATTTGTTCTGCAAGCGGGTAACATTGAAAAATTGCGGAAAATTATTCCCATCTTTATACAAAAAGTCAACCAAAATAAAGCATTTACTATGGCTGATGTTAACCTGAAATTTAACAAGCCGCAAATCGACATTATGGTTGACCGAGACAAAGCCCGTGAACTTGGCATCAGTATGGCTGATGTAGCCAAGACTATGCAATTACTTTTCTCCGGCAGGCGTTATGGCTACTACATCATGGATGGAAAACAGTATCAGATAATCGGACAGGTGCAAAGGCAGGATCGTTACCGGCCTGATGATATTTCCGGTATCTATGTTACCAATGCAGCCGGTAAGCAAGTGAGCTTAAAAAGTATTATAAAAACCGGAGAATCGAGCTCACCGCCGCAACTTTACCGTTATAACCGATACGTGGCAGCAACTATTTCGGCAGGACTATCACCGGGTTATACGATTGGTGACGGGTTAGATGAAATGGAAAAAATCGGCAAAGAGACACTTGATGAAACATTTTCGACGGCCTATGACGGGGCTTCCCGTGATTTTAAGGAAAGTTCCTCAAGTTTATCATTCACGTTTCTTTTCGCACTGATTTTTATCTATCTCATACTTGCTGCGCAGTTCGAAAGCTTCCGCAGCCCATTAATTGTTATGTTTACTGTACCATTGGCATTAGGCGGGGCAGTTTTTTCACTGTGGTTTTTTAATCAAACCCTGAATATTTTCAGTGAAATCGGGATGATAATGCTTATTGGATTGGTAACAAAAAATGGTATCCTCATTGTTGAGTTTGCGAATCAGCGGAGGGAGCAGGGACTTGCTAAGCTGCAGGCAGTTGTTGATGCATCTGCACAACGGTTAAGGCCTATTCTGATGACAAGCTTATCAACGATTCTTGGCATTATGCCTATCGCTTTATCCTTAGGTGCAGGTGCCGAAAGCCGTGTATCTATGGGTATTGCAGTAGTCGGCGGAATGATGTTCTCTACTTTGTTGACATTATTTGTTATCCCAACTTTATATCTACTTATCGCGAAGAATGATTGATAGATATTATTAAGCGGATTTTCTATTATTCAGCTATAAAAAGAAAAAACCCCGGTATCTTTCCGGGGTTTTTATTACTTGTTTGAAAACCAATTGCCAACTAAATGAGCTAGCCAATTATTTCGTCACTACTTTACAATCTGCATTTTCTTAATCGACCTGAAATCTCCGGCTTTTAATTCGTAGAAATATGTTCCACTTGCTAAATGAGCGCCATAAAAGTCAACGCTGTACTTACCTGCAGTTTGCATCTGATTGACCAATGTCGCTGTCTCTCTGCCTAGAATATCAAATATTTTCAGAGTTACTATTCCATTTGCTGGAACGGTATAGCTAATTGTTGTTGCAGGGTTAAATGGATTCGGGTAATTCTGTTCTAATTCATATCCCATCGTTGATACATTATTCTGAACCGCAAGTGTAGTTACTGAGGCATCGGTAATAATAAACTCTTCACCAGACTGTAACGGCCGGTTAACGATTTGACCATTAACCAAATCACGGAGGTGTACATTTATACCCTGAACTTTGATAGTTACAGGATATTCAGCAGAAGAAAGTTGGATAATTTTTTCACTGTTATCATTTGTTTGAACAAATGAATTATTGTTAAAACGTACATCAAACACACCTGCGGGAGGAACCGGCGGCATTTCATAACGGCTCAGATCGGTACCTGAGTTAACGAGATACAAAGTAGAGCTTTTTCCGGTGCTGCCGGTAATACTGATTTGTGAAGCATTTGCAAATTCATTGGTACTTTTTTGAGGTGCTGTTTTTTCAATGGATGGATAATTTAGTGTTAAAGTGCCATTTTGGGTTGCGCGTACCCAGTAGCCTTTACCCGCACGTAACGAATCAGCAACGGTATAACCATTGTTGTATCCATAATAAACCGAATTAATAATTCCCGTTGGAACAGAAGTAATGCCAGCAACCGAAGCGCTCCTTTCATATCCGCCAATCATGTTCCAGCCTTCATTTACAGCAATAGTACGCACAGTTGACACCGGACCTTCAATCGTAACCGCTGAACTTGCAGCAAACCTTACCCAATAGCCTTTTGTTTGGACTAAAGTATCTGCAACTACATAACCATTTGCAAAACTGTAGGCTGCTGAAGTTCTTGCAGGGAATATTGCATTGACCGACATGTTAGTTGTGAGGCGGGGAATAGAAACCATATTCCAGCCTTCAGTTAAATTTATAGTAGAGTAGATGTTTGGTCCGGTAACAACTACAGAAGAGGTTCTCTTATGAACAGGTGTACCGTTCGGGCCATTACTGGTGATTGTTAGAGTATATGTTCCGAGTGGGACATTTTGTGTTTGTATTTTTACTATTATAGGCATAGCGGATGGAACTGTTGCAAGAGAATCGCCATTCGGCCAAGAAAGGGTAAACGACCCAACGGGCGGAACCGGGGTAATTGCAGCGCTGAATTTAACACTGCCGGTATAGAGTTTTGTATCGACAACACCGGATGAGACAGAAGCTGTATCATTAACACCCATCGAAACTGTTGGGGTATTGATTACCATTTTATAATCGGGGAAATATGCTGAAAAACTACCGAATTGCCCATTGCGGAAATCGCCCCAGACAGCCAACGAAACACCGCCATTTGAAGCAATTCCGTTATAATCACCTTGGTAAGCAGGGGTGCCGCCGCCGCCGCAGGTAGAGCAATTAATCTTAAATTTTTTATTAGAAATTCTCTGGTTGGGTGCAAAGGTTAAACCACCATCATCGGAATATGATGCATAAATATAACAACTGTCGCTCGTTGGAACATCTCTCGTATCCATCCACTGTACATACAATCTTCCGGTGGGTTTATCACACCATATAGCTGGCATCCACTGATGATTATTTTGAGAATTCGGATCATCGTTAATCACTTTTGCTGCAGACCAGGTTGCTCCCTGATCGGTTGAATAGCGGCAGAAAATATCAGGTTTGCGTGCATCTCCTGCTGGGTTGTTGCTTGCATAGACAAGATACAACCGCCCTCTGTTTGGTCCGTAGCTGTTATCCGCGGTTATAAAAGGGTAAGGGCGTGTTCTCATGTTGAGAACCGCGTTTCTTCCGCCAACATACGTGCCTACATAATTTGAAAAGCTCTGTGAAGATTTTTGGGTAAAAGTTGCACCGCCATCCGTGGAGGTGAAAAACGTGTAAACCGAAGCATAAGCCTGACCTGAATTTGTAACAATATAAACACAGCCACCGGGGACATCTGTTCCCCCAGCCGTATTTGGCCCGACTGCCACCATCATTCCTGGCAACCCATGCGGCGAAAATGTCCTGACCGAGGTATAAGTTGTACCGTTATTTGTACTGCGGTAATAATTTCCCGATCCTGAGCCGGTCATAACGCAGTACACATGATTTTTGTATGGACCGCTGCTCTGGTCTGCAGCAATCCAATTCTTATCGCTTCCTGCTATTCCAGTTACTGCACTGCCCCAGGTTGTACCGTTATCTGTTGATTTTAGTATTTTGCAGCCCAATACCGATGAACTCCCGTACATGTTTTGATAGTACAATGTACCCACACTATCATAAGCCATATCACCTAACATCGAAGTCCCAAATGCGGGAGCTTTTGTTAACCAGTCGAAGCCATTCATCGTGTAATGTGTGGCGTTGGTATTCCATGCGTTAGCAAATTGCACGGGGTTTGCAGGGTTTGCAACAACATGGCCTTCAGCAAAATCGGTACCCATATTAAAGTTGTCCCAATTATCAATGGTAACAACAGCCTCTGTTGGAGGCAGATGCTTAACATTACGGAGAACGGAAGGTGGCACCTGATCTCGCGTTGGGTCGTCCCAACCACGTTCCTGTGCGAAAACCGCCGTTGAAAATATAATTAATAAATAACCTAAACGGAGTAAGTACCTTCCCATGTCTAGCCCTATAAAATGATGAGTAAAATAAGTAAAACTGAAAATACACTTTCATTTTGAGATTTCAAAAATGGATTTGTGGTTTTAACCTTAATTCTGAGGAACTGGAAATCGTTAATACCAGGTAAAAATCCACCTGCTCTACAATATTTGGGATGAACGGTAACATGATTTGATAATTGACGGTTAAGCGGTTACTGAATTTTGTATAATTGCAGTTTGTATTCTCAGCAATCAAAATTAAAATATGCTATTTTATTGTGTTACGTGTTTAGTTTTCTGAAACTTGCTCTACTCACTATAAAGTTTTTTTCGCGATATATTTAAATCAAACTAATTATGGAAAGAACCTATGAAAGGGTTATTTACTTTACTCACGGTTGTACTGTGGTTCACGGGAACCACTCTGCCTTTAGAAAATGCCAGATTAATGCGGTATCCGGCAATTTCAAAGGATAAAATTGTTTTCACGTACGAAAATGATTTGTGGATTTGTTCACTACAAGGGGGTACTGCAACACGGCTCACCACATTTCCGGGTGATGAGTTTTCTGCCCGGTTTTCACCAGATGGGAAAACAATAGCTTTCGCGGCTGAGTATGACGGCTCATTGCAAACATACACCATCCCCGTTGAAGGTGGAACACCAAAACGGATAACGTATGTACCCGGTGATGCACAGCCAATAGCGTGGACTCCCGACGGCAAACGTATAGTGTTCCGGTCATATTATGAAAATACAATTACCCGTACCCCGAAATTGTATTTTACTGCAAAAGACGGTTCCGCACCGGAGGTCTTGCCAATCGACAGGGGGACACTCTGTAGTTTTTCTGCCGACGGCAAGAAGATGCTCTATGTTCGTAAAGGCAATGAAGAATATAACTGGAAGCGGTACAAGGGCGGTGAGCATACCGATATCTGGATGTATGATTTCTCCGGAAATCAGTTTACACCGTTAAGTAACTATTCCGGTAAAAACACTTATCCGATGTGGTTAGGAAACATGATGTATTTCGTTTCGGATAAATCCAATGGTGTGGCAAATTTCTATGCAATGGATTTAAACACGAAAGAAATTTCGCAAATAACTAATTTTTCAGATGTTGATGTGATGCGCCCGGAAACAGACGGCACCAACATTGTTTTTTTACATGATGGCTATATAAAACTGTTAGACCTAAAAACAAAAAAAGTGAGTGTTTTACAAATAAACATTCCTACTGATGAATGGGCTCTGAGAAGTAAAGTTGTTAATCCCAAAGACTATATTCAGTCATTCAATATTGCTAACAACGGAAAAACAGTAGTGCTTGATGCCCGTGGAGATATTCATACAGTTGGTACTGATGAAGGTGAGGTTGTAAATCTGAGTAATAGCTCGGCTTACCGGGAACGATTCCCGCAATTGTCACCGGATGGCAAAACGGTTGCATTCTTTTCTGATAAATCCGGTGAATATCAAATATACACACAAAGCATTGATGGCGGCAACTGGACACAAATAACCACGTCTCTTGACCGGACGTGTTATCATCTCGAATGGTCACCTGACGGCAAAAAAATACTTTTCGGCAATAAGGACTTCTCCATTTTTTATGTTGATATTGCAACAAAAAAGCTGACAAAAGTTGATACATGGAATCAAATGAAAAATGATGAGTTCTATTGGGAGGTGAGCGATTATGGCTGGTCACCCGACAGCAAATGGATTTGTTACTCGAAAGTTGCATACAACAAAAACAACACTGTTTGGATATACAGTCTGGAGCAGGATAATAAGTACGCGGTAACAAGCGATTTTTATGATAATCTCTATCCGGCTTTTGATGCGGCAGGGAAGTATCTGTACTTTGTGTCAAGCCGTAACTTCGATATTCAGATGGACTTCTACGAAGATAATCATGTCTATCATACTCCCCAACAAATCATGGCGGTTTCATTGCAGAAAAATTCTGCCCCACCATTTGCAGATCCGGCTGGTTCTGAAGAAATAAAAATTGCCAATCCAAACTATATTGATACGGATGGAATCGAAAAAAGAGTTTATGCACTACCTATCGAGCCCGGCAACTATTTCTTTTTGCGCGCTGGTAAAAATAAAGTTATGTGGTGCGCGGTTGACAAATTTACCGAGGATGAGTACGAAGAAATATTTAAACCGAAGGGTGCGGCCAAATGGAACCTGCATATCTTTGATATGAATGATAAAAAAGAAGTTACGCTTACCGATAAAATCAGTGACTTCAGGCTGAGTGCAAATCAGGAACAGCTCATTATTAAAAGGGATAAAGAGTTGTTCTGCGGAACTGTTGAACAGGCATTTAAATCAAAGTCAAGTGGTGCCAAACTGACACTGGCTAACCTGACATACACCGTAGAGTATAAAAAAGAATGGGAACAGATTTTTAACGATACATGGCGTTGGTACCGTGATTTCTTTTTTGATGTGAATATGCACGGCCAGAATTGGAAAATGCTTGGCGAGCGGTATAAAGCTTATCTCCCGTCAGTGTATTCCAGAAGTATGCTTAACTATATCCTTTCACAAATGGTCGGGGAGCTTTGTGTTTCGCATACATACATTTCAGGCGGAGATAACGGAGTAATTACCCCTCCAACAAATCCGGTTTTTACCGGCTGGCTGGGAGCCGATTTGCAGGCTGATACTAAAACCGGGCTATTCAAGTTTACCCGTATCTATGGTCCGACTGAGTATAATCCCGAAGTAAAAGCACCGCTGGCTCGCCCGGATATTGATTTGCATGAAGGCGATTATCTGATTGCTATTAACGGGAATGAAATTAAATCCCCTGATGACTATAATAAATATCTGCAGGTAACCGCCGGTAAAAAAGTTAGGATAACGGTAAATGCCGAACCGAACTCAAAAAACGCAAAGACGTACACGATTGAGCCTATAAAGAACAGTTCCAAGCTGCGTTATGTCCGTTGGGTTTCAGACAACATCGCAAAAGTGGAAAAACTGTCAAACGGTAAACTCGGTTACTTGCATGTTACCGCTATGGGCGGCGAAGGGATTGGGCAGTTTGATAAATTCTGGCGTGCATTCCGCTACCGTGACGGCATCGTTATTGACATGCGGCGCAATTCAGGAGGCTGGACCGAATATTTTATAATTATATTGCCATTTCTAATGAATATAACGGTTCGGACGGTGAAGCGTTCATTGAAGATTTCAAAGCAAATAAACTCGGAAAAGTTGTTGGTGTCCCATCGTGGGGTGGATTGGTTGGAATTCTCAATGGCCAGAAAACATTAGACAACGGCACGGTTGAACAGCCAAATAATGGATTCTATGATGCTTCAGGTAAATGGCTGGTTGAAAATCACGGTGCAGACCCGGATATACTGGTTGATAATGATCCTGCTTCGGTTATGTCCGGAAAAGATGCACAACTTGAAAAAGCAATAGAAGTATTGTTAAAACAGGTTGATGATAAACCATTCAACTTCCCGGCACCACCGCCAATTCCGAAGAAATAAATCAGTGAAATTACAGGTGATACAATGAGACGGTCAATTTTGGCCGTCTCTTTTTTTTACCCAAACAATGCATTCCAATCTTCAAAAGTCTGTAAATTGTTCAATAACATGTGGTTATGGCTCCCTCTCCTTACGAAGGAGAGGGCGGGGGGTGAGGTCGAAATTTATTGTTGTTTAGTGATTTATTGCAAATTAATGCTGTTATTGCAATATTCGGGCTTATTCAATATTTAGGTTACAACTCCATCTCACAACAAATGATAGGGTAGGGGTGAGGTTTTAATTTCTGGCTGTCTAAAGCTTTTCAGAAACATGCAATGCAATCGCGCATTTTGGGTTTACTGCTTTGCGAGAATTTGCAATAAATCTTTTTCAATCGATTCTTTCGGAGTTTCCACAATTCTCCCAATCTCAATTCCGGAACGGTACACAATAAATGTTGGTACTAACTCAATATTAAGTGATTCGGTTTCTGCACCAATCCCGTGTTTTTTCCGGTCAACGGCAAGTATGGAATAGAAGTTATTGCTCACTTTCAAGTAATCGGCAATTTTAATAAAACGGGGCACTTCATTCCTGCTGTCACTGCACCATGTACCCATTACAACTGTTATCTGTATGCTGTCCAAAAGTGGGGCGATATTTTGTACTATAACCGTGTCCACCTGATACATTTCATATCCTGAGTTATACCACCATGCGTAATTTGTATCGGCAAACGCCGTACAAGTACACGACCCAATGAGGATTGTTTTTCCGCTTTTCTCGTCAATTACCGATGCATTCTGTGCTAAAGCCGGAAAAGTTAGTAGAATGATTACTGCCAATAACTTGAATGCTCGCATAATTTATTCCCTATTTTGTCGTGTTGATGATACGGTAATCGGCACCCCAAAAAAGCTTGCTCCGTAATACCTGAAAATAACTGAAGGAAGGGGAGCGGAGCAGTTTTAATTTCCTATCACTTTGTGTAATATTAATTTCGAATGGCGGTTGAAATTCAATAACTCTCTGCCCGTCGCAGTTAACATGCACCTTCGTCTGATGGGCACCGACAATCATTTTTACTTTTTGCCGGGCATCTATAACAAGCGGCCGGATGGTTAAACTATGGGCTGAAATCGGGCTGAGTGTAATGACTGAAGCGCCCGGTGTAACAATAGGACCGCCTGCCGAAAGATTATATCCAGTTGACCCGGAAGGTGTTGACATAATTAGGCCGTCGGCCGCAAATGTGGTTACATATTCTTCATCAACAAAAAGTTTCATCTCAATCATTTTAGGCCAGCCGCCTTTGTCAATCACAAAATCGTTAAATGCAATTAGCGGTTCAAGTGACGATGGCTGTGATTCCGCCAGTAAAACAATACGTTCTTCCACGTACCATTTTTTTTGCTGCAAATCACTGAAAAACTCCTTAACCTGCTCAGTTGGTAATTCTGCAAGAAAACCAAGTTTGCCGATATTTACTCCCACAATGGGTTTATCATACTTGTAAGCAGTTACCGAGGAGGCAAGCAGGGTGCCGTCTCCACCGATGGAAACGAGAAAATCTGATGTGGCGCCAATCGTGTCCAAATCTGCAAATCCAGCTTCAGGGTAACCGATGTATTCTTTCAGATCCTCGTGGTATGTTGCATTAATTTTTAGACTGATGAACGTTTCACTCAGAATGTCTAAAACTCCTCTAAGGTTCTCTTTATGAGTATTTCCGATTATGCCAAGTTTCATAGTTATCTCTTGCCTTTACTCAGTTATCAGGATTAGTATTTTTGTCAGTTTCTTTTTCCCAAAGTTTAGCATATTTAACCAGTACATAAAAGGCAGAAAACAACGCCAGAAGTAACCCTTGCAGCCCGTCAAGAAATCCGGCTTTAAAAATGTACATTTTAAGAAAGAGAAACGGCGGGCGAATAAGTATATCCGCCAAACTAAATTTCTTGTTGTTTTTGTTCAGGTCTAAAGCGGCTAGAGTGGTGTATGTATTAAACTTGGTAAAGTAGTGCCTGATGTCAGGATCTGTGTAGTGCAATAAATCAGCGTGCAGTTTGGTTACCGGTCCATCAATAATTAAACCTTCGTGTACTTCTGGAGCGGTAAAATGTGCCCGTTCCTTATCAAAAATCCGTGTTATATATCCCGGATACCATCCGCTGTGTTTTATCCACCGGTTAAGGAAAAAGGCAATTCTCGGCATGGCAAACGCGGCTTCGTTAATAGTATCTTGAGCCTTTAACGCCTTGATTTCTTCCCGGAGGGCTGGAGAAAGCACTTCATCAGCATCAATCCAGAATACCCATTGATTGGTTGTTAAAGAGATTGCATATTCTTTTGTTTTTGCATAGCCCTGCCATGGAACAATCTCATACCGGCAGTTGGGGGTGTCACGCACGATTGATTCAGTTGCATCGGCAGAGGCACTATCAATCAGCACAATAATTTCATCCACAACCCCGGAAAGGCTCTGTAAACATCTGCCAATGTTCGTGGCTTCATTTTTTGCAATAGTAATCGAAGATAACTTCATCAGAATTAATAAAAGTAATGGAATATGTAAATGTAAGGGAAAAATTTCTAATGGAGAGGAGGATTCTAAGAGGATATATTTGGCTTACCTCATTCGGGGCATGTTGAAAGCTCAACATGCCTCAAAATGTGGTCTTTTTCAATTGTCTGATTGAATCCGTTGTAATATCAGCTTAATCGATTATTGCACTAGCAGCTTTTGCAGAAAGCCTCGCGTTCTTTTTTGCTGCGTCGGTTAAATGCCGTTTGCGCAAACGAATGTTCTCAGGGGTAACTTCAACAAACTCATCATCGGTAATCCATTCAAGAGCCGATTCCAAAGTCATTTGTTTTGGCGGCTCAAGCCGTATCGCCTCATCCGCACCGGATGAACGCATGTTAGAAAGCTGTTTTGTTTTGGTGACGTTCACTCCCATATCATTGTTCCGGGAGTTCTCACCAATAACCATACCTTCATATACCTTTACACCGGGTGCAACAAAAAAGGTTGTCCGTTCCTGTAATTTGAACATGGCATATGCCGAAGCGATACCGGCTTCCATCGCGATGAGTGCACCGCGCTGCCGCTGCATGATTTCGCCTTTGAATGGCTCATAACTATGAAAATTATGGTGTAAAATTCCTGTTCCACGGGTGTCTGTTACAAATTCTGAGCGGTAGCCGATAAGTCCGCGTGAAGGGACAAAAAACTCAACGCGGGTATAGTCTTTAAAAGTTAACATGTTTTTCATTTCACCTTTGCGCTTGCCCATTTTCTCGATGACAATACCAACGTAATCTTCCGGTACATCAATGATTACATGCTCAACGGGCTCACATAAAACGTCGGCAATCTTTTTCATAATTACCTGCGGTTTACTTACCATAAGCTCGTAACTCTCCCGGCGCATATTCTCGATGAGGATACCAAGGTGCAATTCACCCCGCCCACTTACTTTGAACGTGTCAGGCGAGTCGGTGATTTCAACACGCATACCCATGTTGGTTTTTAACTCTTTCGAGAGCCGTTCGCCAAGATTTCTCGTGGTAACATACTTACCCTCGAGTCCGGCAAATGGTGACGTGTTAACCATAAAGTTCATGGTAATACGCGGTTCTTCAATTGCAACGGTAGGCAAGGGAGTTGTATCGGCGGTGTTGCTGATGGTATTCCCGATGTCTACATCATCCATTCCCGCGATTGCAATAATGTCACCTGCGATTGCCGACTCAACTTCAACGCGTTTAATATTTTCATACACGTAAAGTTTGGAAATTTTCGCGTTTTGCTTATCGCCATCGGAGTTAACCAGGACAACAGGATCGCCCAATGTCAGTTTACCAAAATGGATTTTCCCGATGCCGATTCTGCCAAGATAGTCGTTGTAATCAATTGCTGAAACAAGCATTTTAAACGGTTTGTTTTCATCAACGGTTGGGGCAGGTATTTTTGCTATAACAGCATCAAGCAATGGAATAAGGTTTTCGCCTTCATCTTCAAGATTTGTTTTGGCAATACCCTGTTTGGCGATTGCATAAATAACCGGGAAATCCAATTGTGCATCGGTTGCTTCAAGTGCCATGAATAGTTCGAATACTTCATCAAGTACTTCATGTGCCCTTGCATCCTTGCGGTCAATTTTATTTATAACAACTATGGGTTGCAATCCAAGTTCCAATGATTTTTTTAACACAAATTTTGTTTGCGGCAGTGGTCCCTCGGCTGCATCAACTAATAACAGAACGCCGTCAACCATTTTAAGTGTCCGTTCAACTTCACCGCCAAAATCGGCGTGACCGGGTGTATCGACAATATTTATTTTATAATCTTTATATTTAACACTTAAGTTCTTCGCGAGGATAGTGATTCCACGCTCTTTTTCAAGGGCATTACTATCCATAACACGTTTTTCAATATGCTGGTTTTCCCTGAAAGCGCCTGTCTGTTTCAGGATATGATCTACCAGGGTAGTCTTACCATGGTCAACGTGAGCAATAATTGCTATATTTCTGATAAAGTCTTTTGACGTCAAATGAATCCTCTAAAAATTTAAGCCACAAAAATACGAAAATTTTAGTTATGTAAGTGTTTTCTATCTATTATAACAGTTATGTGGCCTGAAAAATTCCATACTAAACTTTTTAACCGTTAAGTTCGATTATTATAGAAAAACGACTGTTATATGAAAAAAAACAATTTATTCTTAATTATTCCACTATCCCTGTTTTTTGCATCCTGTGCAACGCTTATTAATACTACCACGCAGGATATTGAAATCCAATCGGTACCAACAGCGGCTAAGATTACCATAGATTCGAAGAAGTTTGGTATTACTCCTCAAAAAGTAAACCTGGAACGGGGAAGTAATCATGTAATACGGCTCGAGATGGACGGATATGAACCACACGAAACCCAAGTTACGAAGAAAATTTCATACTACACGTGGCTTAACGCATTTAATTTATGGATTCCCGGTCTGACAATTGACTATTTTACCGGTGCTATGTATGAATTAACCCCCGAAAAAACCGAAGCAATTATGCTCGTTGAGAAAAAAATCGAGAAACCGGGTAAGAAACCGTAAAGGGAATTATAACTGTCAAGAACTGTTCTTAACAAATGCGGGTTGTTTTTGTATCTTTAGGAGCAATAATTAAGAAAAGGTTAAAATGCAACCTATCGTTGGTCTGTCCGGACGTAAAGAAAAACTCGGAACCATTCTCGATACTGAGATTGTGAGAATGATAAAGGAACGTGCCTTGAAGGAGGGGCGCTCTATCAGCGATATAATTCAGGAAGCGGTCTTAAATTGTAATATTCTTGATCAAACTACAAGTGCAATCCGGGTACAAGCGGCAAAACGGTATTGCTCTTCACCCATGAAAATATCGCGGAATGATTTAGACGAGCTTCTAAATGAGGACTACTGTCAGGCATGAATCTTTTACTATTTTATGATGCTGAAATTTTGTGTATTCTTCTGAGTGTTGCTCATTACAAAACCGGATGATACAAATATTCAGTAACTATAAGTCCCGATGGTTTTTCAAATTCTTGTCCAATTGCTATTCCATTCTTCTTATTCTTCACGGAATCCTTTAATCCCCACTTATGCCATAGCATCTCAATTTTCCTGCACGACATTTTACAATCAAAAATTGCGGTTGGAGTGACGATACAATAATTTAATAAAGACTTGAATTTTTATTTAAAAGCCAACGCATCCACTTTAGTTAATTTTCTGCTTATAACCAATTGGCAATTGCTAATAGTAAATCAGCCTTCTAATAGAATAAAGGCATTGTATGTAAATCAATAGCCAATTATTTGCAGATACAAAACATTGAATTACGCGCACAGAAAGTTAAAGACCTTTTTTTGCTCATAAATGCAGTCCTTTTACAAAAGGATAATTTTCCTAAAACGGGTCATATTTGTATCTTGTGCAACAATTATAAAATTTATTATAATTTTTTCGCCTAGGAAAAAATATGCCCGTTAAAAAATATTTTGCATTTTTCATGGTTATTTTACTGATTTCTTCAGGCATTGCTTTCGGGCAGGGTTCCTGGCCGAGTCTCTGGAATGATATCAATGAATCAGCCGTGCAATCTGCATCCGGTAAGAAACTTATAGACGCTACCAGTTTTCGCGTGCTTTCACTCGATTTCGAGAGTATGCAAACCATCGTCAAATCGGCCCCAATGGAAAACATAACTCCTGTTTCTCAGAGTAATGTGGTTATATCGCTTCCGTTTCCCGATGGCTCCATGCATGATTATTATGTGAATGAATCGCCTGTTATGGCACCTGAGCTAATCACTCAATTCCCCGATGTGAGGACTTTTTGTATAGAGGCTAAAGATTTCGAGGGTGGCAAAGGCAGGATTGATGTAACGCAATTCGGGTTCCATGCAATGCTTTTTACTCCCGGCGGTACAATATTTATCGATCCCTACCATTTCTTTAATACTCAGTATTACATGAGTTATTATTTCCGGGATTTTATTGCCACGGGCAAGGGATCAAGTGATGCAAACTGCGTGGTTGATAATCCGGAAATACAGATGGAAATCGATAGGGTGTTAAGCCAGAAAGAATATTCTGTTAAAAGTGGTAATCAGCTCCGCACGTACCGGCTTGCGCTTGCTGCTGATGCGGAATATACCACCTTTTGCGGAGGCACGGTTTCCGGAGCTTACAGCCAAATGGTTACAACTATCAATCGTGTTAATAGTGTATATATAAACGACCTTTGTATTAAACTTGTACTTGTTGCAAACACGCAAAACCTTATTTATACAAATTCCAATACAGACCCATATACGAATAATGATGGGGTGGCAATGCTTACACAGAACCAGACTACTGTGGATAATAACATCGGTACTGCAAACTATGATATTGGCCATGTGTTCAGTACAGGCGGCGGCGGTATCGCTGGCCTGGGTGTTGTGTGCAGAGCAGGTCTAAAAGCCCAAGGTGTAACGGGTTCTTCATCCCCAACGGGGGATGGATATGATATTGATTATGTTGCTCATGAAATGGGGCATCAGTTTGGCGCAAACCATACCTTTAACAGTCAAACCGGAAGTTGCGGCGGCGGCAACCGCAATGCCACTACCGCTTATGAAAACGGAAGCGGCACTACCATTATGGCTTATGCAGGAATATGCGGCGCGGATGATTTGCAGGCGCATAGTGACCCGTATTTCCACACCAAAAGTATCGACGAAATTATTGCCTACAGCACTGCAGGCAGCGGAAATGGCTGTGCTGTTGTTACAGCTACAGGTAATTCAGCACCTTCACTTACTTTGCCAACCGGCGGATATACCATTCCCATCAGCACTCCGTTTGCATTAACAGCCTCTGCTACCGATCCGGATGGTGATGCTGTTACTTATTGCTGGGAAGAGTATGATCTTGGTAATGCCGGAACTGTTGGTGCTCCCGTGGGAAATGCTCCTATTTTCAGAAGTTTTAATCCGACTGTTTCAGCCACAAGATATTTTCCAAAACTTTCCAGCATTATTGGGAATACAACAACCTTTGGTGAAATGCTGCCAACAACTGCAAGAACTCTAACTTTCAAGTGCACCGTCAGGGACAATAAGGCTGTCGGTGGTGGTGTTACTAATTCGGGCACGGTTGCATATACCGTTTCAGCAGCCGCGGGTCCATTTCTTGTCACTGCCCCCAATACAGCAGTTTCATGGACAGGGGCAACTGCTCAAACAATCACTTGGAATGTAGCCAATACTAGTGCAAGCCCTGTTAGCTGCGCAAACGTAAATATTCTCCTTTCAACTGATGGCGGCCAGACCTGGGCACTTACGTTGGCTTCAAATACCCCGAATGACGGGACACAGAGTGTTACTCTCCCGAATATCACAACAACCACAGCACGGGTAAAGGTTGAAGCGGTTGCTAACATTTTCTTTGACATGTCAAATACCAATTTTACTATAACCGCGGGCAGCGTGCAAAACACTCCACCGGCTGCGCCTCAAAACCTCACTGCAACAGTAGGTTATTCATCGGTAATACTCAAATGGAATAAAAATACTGAAGCAGATTTCCGCCGTTACCGTGTTTATGGCGGTACAACGTTAAACCCAGTGGTAAGGATTGATTCAACATTGAATGGTATTACCGATACCGTTAAAACAATAAGCGGCCTAATCACCGGAACGACGTATTATTTTAGGATAACAGCAGTTGATAGCATGTATTCTGAAAGTGCTTTTTCAAACCAGATAACGGCAATCCCCAGCGCAAGTTTACAGATTACATCGCCGAATGGTGGTGAATTATGGAGGGCAGGAACAAACCAAATTATTACCTGGTCATCCACGAATATCTCTACAATTAAAATCTATTACTCATCCAATGCAGGAGCCACATGGCAGTTAATTGCAAATAACGTGCAGGCTGCTGCAGGCCGCTATAGTTGGGCAACTCCTTCAGATTCTTCAAGTTTGAGTAAAGTAAAAATTGTTGATATTTCTGATAGTACACTTTTTGCTGTTAGTAATCAGGTATTTTCATTGTACACACCGGTAATGTTTTCTTCAACAAAGAACATCACTCTAAGCTCAACAAGTGCAACTTTTGAAACGACTAACCTTACTTTGGGATTTGCATCAAAAAGTTCCGGTATGCTTACTGTTGAGTATTATCCAACCGAAGCACCCGAAGCGGGCACTCTGCCGGGCGGGATTCAAAAAGTAAGTAATTACTTTTGGAAAATAATTGCAACTCAGGCACAATTTGTTAACGTTTCCACGCAGGCTCCCATTTTAAGTTTAAATGGTGTAAGCAACCCGTTAACCCTTTGCTGGTTAAAACGGACAAATTCGGGTGACCCATGGATAAACATTGGTGGGACAATAAACGGCAATAATCTCGTAAGCACTGTCACGTTCTCCTCATTCTCCGAGTTCGCAATTGGTACAACAGACAGCAATAGTAATCCATTGCCCGTAGAACTAACCTCTTTTTTCAGCAGGGTT
>JACPGF010000488.1 GCA_016182615.1 Ignavibacteriales bacterium | reverse complement strand
TGAGTTTTATGAGCTCAGTGACTCACCGAAGTTTAAAGAATTTCAGGATCAGGTAGAGCTTGCAATTGGTATTACATACGTCCGTATGGGTAATTTTGATGATGCGATGGCGCTGTTCATCAGGTTCGACACGACTTATTCCAGCTCACAGCATCTCGGCAATGCACGGTATGTACTTGCCCAAATGTACGAGAAGGATTTGAAAAATTTTGACAGTGCCATTATCTATTATCAAAAAGCACTAGCTTCAGCAGGCACTGCCGAGTATTTACCTCTTATCCGTGAACGCTCCTCAGTATTTAACAAATATAGTACCGCATTACGCGACTATTTCAATAACAGAAAACAATATGTCTATTTGATTAATCCCGAGCGGTTTACACAGGATTCTATACTGTTCGCGCAGGATACTGCCACTTTAGCCGCAGATGCGCAAGTAGTGGAACAGAATAGCTTAACCGGACAAAGTAATATTCAGGAAAGAATCAGAGATTTTGATGTTGATTTGGATATAGAGAGGAAACTAACGGAATTAGCAGGCAGGACAACTGCCTCACAAGGAGCTGCCCCTGTCCGCCCGACGATTTCATTAGATTCATCAAAATCAATTATGGCACGATGCGGTGTTGAGCTGGGAAATATGTTCCTTACCTCATTGTCGCTCCCCGATTCGGCGTATTTTTATTATAGCGAGGTGATTAATGAATTTGGCAGCAGAGCTTATATGGCCAAAGCCCTGTATGGCTTGGCCGGGTATTATGCTACGTTAAACGACAGCATTACAGCCGATTCTTTATACAGGAACATATACGCGAATTATAAAGACGATAAACTGGTTAATGAGGCCGCAAAAAAGATCAATCAGCCATTAATTGATTTTGAATTTGATCCTGCAAAAGACACTTATTTAGAAGCCGAAAAAGCATTTAACGCTGGGAATGACTCCCTGGCATTAAAAAAATTCGAGTATATCCGTGAAAACCACAGGAACTCGAGACATTATGCGCAGTCAATATATGCCAGTGCATACATTCTGGAAACAAAATATAAAAAGTATGATTCAGCCGCGGTAATTTACGATTCACTCGTCACAAAATTTCCTACAACTGCCTATGCACAGAAAGTTCAGCCGAAACTAAGTTTTTATAAAGAAGAAAAAGCAAGAATTAAACAAGCTATAGCTGATTCATTGCAGCATATACAGGATTCACTAAATCATATTCAAGATTCTTTAAAAGCTGACAGCCTTGCTAAAATACCCAAAGATACTCTTGTGAGTAAGGATTCATCTTTAAATAAGCTGAAGAGCCCTGCTGCAGATACCACTGCAATTCAAGGGACTGACTCGACTGCAAAATCGGGTATGGACTCAACCAATAAAAAACTGAGTCCTGTAATCACCCAGCCGGATGAGCAGACAGAAACCCCACCTGAAGAAAAGCAAGAGGAGATTGTGCCCGAAAAACAAAAGAAACCTGAGCCCGAAAAACCGGTTTTAGTGCCTCCTGTTGTCAACCCGGATAATGGTATTCCTCCCGGGGAAAAAGGTTTGGAAAAGCCGCCTGAAGATGAGCGATTAGAACCTAAACCGGAAGAAGGCGGACAACCAACTCAGGAACCGCCAAAGCAACAGTTGCACGCTGCCTGAAAACAGTATGCGAACGGGCTAAAGTAAGTTTTATGGTTCAGGCATGACATTTCAACTGAAATCGTTTATCCATTCTACCAGACTGATTTCCACGGTCTGGTATTCTTTACTTTTTCTCATTCTGGAAATTTCAATCGGCGCTTTTATTTATTTTTACCTGTACTCTTCACTCAGCGATCAACTCAATTACTCGTTGACAAAACAGGCGACAGCAATTATAACATACTTCAGTGAGAGCAAACCTGAGTTTGACACATTTGAGCCTGACTCATTGTATTCAACACCGGAAGAACTTGTTTGGGATATTATCTATGACGCGGTAGCGCTTAACCCCCGGAACACCTACATTCAGATTTCGTATAACAATAAACTTATTTATAAAAGCGACAACCTGAAGAAGACGGAGATTAACAGTCCACTCCCCCGCTCCAAAGATGTTTATATTTCGGAAATTGAAAACCCTGTACTCTCCAAGCAGAAAATCAGGACGGCCTCTGTCTGGTTCGACAAGTACAAAATAATT
>JACPGF010000482.1 GCA_016182615.1 Ignavibacteriales bacterium | reverse complement strand
TCTTATTAACCACAATAATATTCCAATTTTGCATTTATTAATATCGCGGGTTATTGCAATACAAGTGGAACGTTTAAGATTGGCACGGTTTTTACTCTCTCTCTCGCTTCAGCCCAGAGCAGGGTTCGTAAAATGCTGCAAACTCATAGCATTCCCGCATTTCTTCATTATTCATTATTCATTCTTCATTACCCTTTCCCCGTTGGTTTTATATAACGCTGCCCTCCTGAAAACTATTTAAGAAAAAGACAGAAAAAATTTCTTTCCCAACTAAAATAAAGAAAAACACATGTACAAATCAGTTGTTGTTGCATTACTGTTATTTGGTTCATCG
Organism: Ignavibacteriales bacterium; assembly: GCA_016182615.1. Lineage (GTDB taxonomy): Bacteria > Bacteroidota > Ignavibacteria > Ignavibacteriales > Ignavibacteriaceae > JACPGF01. Next base: position 1,998 of record JACPGF010000482.1, on the reverse strand, counting down.
TTTATCCATATTTCCGCGCAAGAAAGCCGCGAAGATAAACTGCAACGCCTGAAACAGAACAAGCAGATAACCGTTACTGAGCAGGGCAATGGAATAATAATGATAGAATATCCAAGCGGGAAAACACGGTACAAAGATATAAGCGATTATGAACAACCAAAGGGTATGCCGGCAGTTGACAGCACGGTAATAGACCTCTTGGCATTAGACACTCTGCAATATTACCAGAAGTACAAATTATGGCGGGAAGTGCCTGTTCATTCGGCAGAAGTTACAGCCCCTTGGATTGACGATGTAAACAAAGACGGATTGCCGGAGATTTATGGTGAGGAAAAATACTACGAAACGCCGTTTGACAGTTTGCGTGTGCGGATTTTTTCCTACCGCCAATCAGACAGCAGTTTCAGGAAGTTATACTCGTACTCCGACAGCAGCCGGATAATGAAAGCGATAACCGATATTGATACAGACGGCAACAAAGAAGTGATGATAACCCCGCCGGGTTTATCAACATGGTGCTCGGTATATAAACAACCCACCGCGGGCAGCTTTGCAACGCAGCATAGTTTCAGTTACAACAGCCAGGTGCAGATGAATGACCCTACCTTTGGTGATTTCGACAAGAACGGCAGGAATGATATGCTCTACTATAGCATATTTTCTACGGGTTACACGGTAATTGCAGAATATAACCCTGAGACCAACCGGATGGATTCGGTGTACGGTTTCCGGCAGGATGATTTGTACGCCGCGGGATTCTCACATGCCGATATTAACGGTGACGGTTATGATGATATAGTTGAGGCAACAGTGCATGGCAAGATTTACGTGCTTAGTTACAAGCCCGGAACGGGCTACATGAACACGTGGCTTGGTGAGGCAGGAACAAAGAACGCGTACCTGCATACCTCGACAAGGGATATAGACAGTAACGGTAAGCCTGAGTTTTGGGTAGGCGGAGACACGTATGTTAACGGCATTGGCAGAACAAGGCTAACCTGTTACGAGACCGACGGGCAAGGCGGATACATTGCCGCCGGGAGAATAGACCTAATTGGAGTATTCTCGTTCTTTGCAGGGAACCTGTTCTCACTTGATGTTGACAAAGACGGCCGAGAAGAATTATGCCTGTGTATCGATGGCCATTTCCTGATACTGAAGTTCACCGGCTCCCCGGGTCATCATTCGTACGAGGTGTTTTTTGTGAAAAAAGATGACATCCCGGATGACTGGGGTAGTTATTTTGGAGCAATTCTCTATGATATTTTCGGCAACAAAAAGCCTGAACTGTTTATTTCAATGGCCCAGAATACAGCACAACCGGGTTATATCCGTTATTTCACCAGAGTGTATTTGCCGGATTATCCGGTGAGTGTGTCCGGATATGGGAATTCAATACCGTACAGTGTTGAACTTTTTCAAATTATCCGAACCCGTTTAATCCAACAACACGAATCCAATTCCGGCTATCCGAACAGGGAACTGTCCGGATACTTGTCTATAATATTTTAGGGAAAGAAATTATAGAACTGTCCAACAAAGAACTCTTACCGGGTATGCACAGCGTTGACTGGGATGGAAAAGACCAGCAAGGCAACATACAGCCGGTCGGAGTTTACTTTATCCGCCTGAGTACGGTTAATTACTCAAAAACAATCAAAACAATGTTATTGAAATAAATTAATGCAAAAAAACAGTACTGTTAAAAAACCCGCTTGCTTTTAATAGGGTAAAAAAGTAAATTGATTGCAAGAATATTACCATTGGTGTAATAAACAAGCGGAACCCAAATATATTGATTTTTTTACCCGAGTTACCCTTATTCTTATTTACCACAATAATATTCCAATTTTGCATTTATTAATATCGCGGGTTATTGCAATACAAGTGGAACGTTATAGAATGGCACGGTTTTTACTCTCTCTCTTCACCCCGAAGCAGAGGCTACACAAATTACCACCAACTCATTCCGTTATTTTCCGTATTTTTATATTCTAC
>JACPGF010000483.1 GCA_016182615.1 Ignavibacteriales bacterium | reverse complement strand
GTACCTACGGCACGCCAATCTTTTAGGGAACTTGTTTGCTGCCCGCCGGGGCAATTTACCACCTTGTGCTCCATTTAAAATTCCGGTGGACTTTACTGTAACAATACCTGAAATAGTTGATTCAAAATGATTCCGCTCCGCTGGAGCTGCCATATAACTTTGTTTCCTTCATCTATAGCTATTCCAGCCCTTGACGGGCTTCCGGAGTTTTCACTTGTATCAGGGTAACATATCCATACACCGTTTTTCAGATGCCGGGCAGTACCGAAACAGCATGAGCAACGTGTTATCATTTAACATTTGAGTACCACCGGAATTCTGACCGGACACCATAAATTTGGAAGCAATAGCTAATTGTGTCAATTTATGATCTTCCAAAAAACTCCACCGGAAAATCAGGTGAACCGAACCGAATTCAATAGGTTTCGGCAAAAAACACTTGAAACTGCATTTTGCATCGTGTCTGTGAATTGTCTAATTTTGTTTTACCCAGAAAAATCATTTTCAATCTTGCTGAACTGAATTACATCGGGAAAGTAATAAGTGCATTCTTTGATGAATTGTTAATACTGGCTAACTTGAAACATAAGAAATGAAAGGTGAAAAAATGAAGTTGTTCCTATCCTTTTCGGCCTTTACGGTAGCTGTCTTTTTTGCCATGTATCTAGGCACCGGCAGCCTTTCCGATGCGGTAATCGGCGGTCTTGCCGTCTCGCTTCTGTATATTTTTATCCTTCCGCTTTTCGCGAGTCCTGAAACGCTTTCCCGATTACAAAAGACCATGCTCGTGCTTGCTTCATGGATTTTGATTGCCGGAAGCTTAGCGGCAAATTTGCGCATTGATAAAACAACTAAATGGCAAAAGAAAAGCCTTCTTGCCACACGCGCCATTATTGGCAGCAGTATCCTTAATACCAAACTAACCCCAAAAGCTGTTAAGCTTTTTGATGTGTTTAACCTGCAAGCCGGTAACAACAAGGCAACCATGTCGGTTATTGCTTCCCGCATGTTTAGCCCGTTAGAAAAAAACAATAATAAAATTGAGAAACTATTGGATACGATTCATGGGAAGGAAGTGGAAACAGGAGCACTGTATATGTCGTTAGCATCTGCTGATTCAGTCGTCTTTACTGCTACCGATACTATAGCACTCGGGTTAAACCCTTCATTTAAAAACTTTGGCGGCAATACAGGTAAGATTCAGTCGAAGATAAGTGTCTCTCCCAATGGCATAACATACACGGTCGAAAACTAAGGAGGAAATCATGGAAAACAAACAATTAACAAAACTAGAATCCTTCTTTATTAACAACTTTATTTACCGTATTGTTATTATTATCGCGTTAGCATTTGCAATATTAGTAGTGCAAAAAGGCCACGTTTATTTACTCCCCGCTCCGTCTGCTATAGCCGGAGGTATTACCATTCAATCAGGGCTTAATGCATTTTACGGCTTATCTTCTGCAATGCCATGGAGTGCGAGCCATACTGCTTCATTGCTGATAATATTGTTCTACTATCTGCTCATCCCAATGTTGTTCATGAAAAGCTTGCAAGCTTGGTTTACTTTATCCACTGAAGAAAAAAATACAGGTTCAGTACGCGGACCGTTTTATGTACTTGTTGTTAGTTCAGCTTTTTGCTTATCCCTTTTATACTTTAGCTGTATTTCTTTGTACACCACATCTAGAATTAATGATAAGCTGTCGAAGTCGGCTTACAACCAAACAGAGACAGAAATTTTTGTCCAGAACCTGATGACCATTGCTTTGCAGGCACAAGAATATTATTACCTGCCGTTAGAAAAAGGCGGCGGGAACAGAACCTGGAGAACTATTGAAACTGCCGATGGAACCACGCGCAATTTTAGTATTGATGAAGCCTGGTTTAACCATACCCAAATTCCAGCAAGGATGCAAATCAGCCCTGATATTCTTGTTAGCAAAAACGTTTATATTCAAAAGCCCTCGGAGGTTGACACCGTCTTGTCATTCGTTGCCGTCAGCGGTGTAGCATCTACCAATAAAAACTTTGCAAATGAAGACGGATGCAAAGGAATGAAACAATGGAACCTGAAAATTACACCACATGATTACGCAATTAATTTGGTAAATCCTTAGCAGGGTTACCGGACTGCATTACTCCGGATCATTTGATTGTATATATGCAAATTTGCACATTTAAAAATGTGGATAATGTTTAGCTTTTAAAAATGGAGTGGATCATGAACGAGACACGTGTCGCCTGTGAGAGGAATCATTATTAGGCAATGTTAGTGCCGCTAAAACTATTGCCCCGCCCAACATGGGTCGCAAGGATGCAAAGAAATGGCGTGAAAACAGCGATAATGCAGTGAGAGATTTTTGCTTAGTAACCCGTACCGGGAAAAAACAGTTACCGTTGTTATTTCTCATCCACGGTAATTATTGTTTCATTCGGTTTTTTCATGTTATACCGTTCGCGTGAAAGGCGGGCAATCTTCGCGGGTACTTTGGCCTTAAGGGAATCGATGCTGTTTTGCAGTTTGTTGTTATCAGCCTCAAGCGTGATGACAACATTTTTCAGTGAGTCAACCTGTTGGTTTAGTTTGTAGTATGCCACGAACCCCTTTGCATTAAAAAGCAGAAAGGCGCTTCCCGCGACAAATAACACGCCGATGACAAAACCGACAAACTTTCTTTCCTTGCTTGCCATCAGAGGGCGGCTTCCAGAATTTTTTTGATCAATGCCGTGAAATCAATCCCAACATGTTTTGCCATTTTCGGGATAAGGCTCGTGGATGTCATTCCGGGAAGCGTGTTCATTTCAAGACAGAACACCTCACCTTCGGGTGTTAATCTAAAATCGGCACGGCCGTACCCTTTGCAGCCCAGCGATTTGAACGCTAGCGCGGTCTGCCGCTGCATTTCATCACGCTCAGCAGCGGTAACATTGGCGGGTACGATATACTCGCTCATTCCATGCGTATATTTGCATTCATAGTCATAAATATCGTGCAAGGGCCGTATTTCTAAAACAGGCAGAACCGTGTCCCCAAGAATACCAACAGTCAATTCCCTGCCCGCGATAAATTTTTCAACAATCATTTGATCTGAAATTGCAAAGCACTTCGTGTATGCTTCTGCAAGTTGTTCTCTGCTCTCACAAATTGTTAATCCGCAGGTAGAGCCCTGATCGTTCGGTTTAACAACACAGGGGAATCCGAGTTCAGCGGCAATTTTTTCTGTTGCCGCATCGGTATTAAACGCGTCCTTTTGGATATAAAGGCCAACCGGCACATTAACGCCATGATCTTTCATAACAACTTTAGACATATCCTTGTCCATTGCCAACGCACTTGCAAGCACTCCGCTGCCGGTATAAGGAATATCCAGCAATTCAAGTATTCCCTGGATTGTACCATCCTCACCCCATTTACCGTGCAGACCGATAAATGCAACATCAATATCTTTGGGAAGATTTTGGAAAGACGGCAGATAATTACCGTGTGAAATGGCAAACATATCCGTGTCCCTGAAAAAATCTTCAACAGTGCGCGGCTGATAGAGCCCGTACGCGGGGTCTAAAAGTGTTACCCTGTGCCCCAATTCAATTAATGCAGTATATATAGATTTTGAAGAATGTTTAGAGACTTCTCGCTCGGGTGAAGCGCCGCCCACGAGAAGCAGGACATGTAATGTTATTTTATCTG
>JACPGF010000473.1 GCA_016182615.1 Ignavibacteriales bacterium | reverse complement strand
CACCTCTAAATCTCCTCTCCCAAAGGGCGAGGAGACTTAAAACCCGCGTCATAGGCGGCTCTTCCGGTTCCCTCTCCTTTGGGGAGAGGGTTAGGGTGAGGGCTGTTTTTAGCGTGAAAACGAATATTTTACCCTTAAGTTTACACCATTGCTTTTAGAAAGAGAGGGGCAGGCGTGAGGTCGCAACTTATTGTTGTTTAATGACTTACAGCAAACATGAGCCGCTATCGCATAATTTGAAATATACTCTCATACCCGACCTAACTTTGCTGATGAGAACTATTGCGCCCTGCGCACGGAAATTTCGCAAAACGATGCAAATTCGGCAAGTGCAACCTGTGCAGGAACCGGTTCAAAATTATGCTCAGGCAACACGTACCCGCCCGACTCTAAATAATACGGTTTACCCGCGACAAAAGCAATAATGCCTACATGCCCGTCAAGCCCGACAATATCTCCCGCCTGTAATTTTGCTATCTGCGCATCATTGGGCTGCCCGCCTTTTGGCAACGAAAAAACAACCGTTCCCAGCTCTGCAAGCTCCGAGGTATCCAGACGGTAATTATTATTGCCGCCGAGTACCGCTCCACGCAGCCTGAACGGATGTGATTTTGTATAATTAATCAAACCGGCTCTGCAAAACAACGCCTCTTTTGCCGTATCCGGAATCAATCCCGCTCTGTTTGCAATTTCATAACCGGAAGTGGCAAAACCACTGCAATCCAACCCGTACCGTTTTTTATAGCGAACCCCCTCCGGCTGCGGATCGTCAATATCACCTATATCACCACCCCAACGGTAAAAGCTTTTCCCCACAAGGCTGGTGTATAAAGTAAAAGAAAGCAGGGTACATTCATTAATTATTTCTTTATAGGGTAATTGTTTAAGCCTGCCATAATTTTTCTGCATATATGGCAGGATAATGCTTTCATAAATCTCTTTATTGTGTGTCGGATAGCCAAACACAATCAGGTTGCCCGAATCAACAATTTTAACCGCAGTAGAAAACGCATCTTTTGTAAAGCGCCGGGTTAGTGAATCAGGAAGTTCTACCGGTATCCGCCAAAAAGTGCCGTGGGTTCCGGATTCTTCCGTGAAAATAGCCTGTAGAACCGGGGGTTCCCAAAAATAGGCAATAGAGGCCGCGATAACAACGGGCAGTAATAACTGAAAATATTTCATAGTAAAAAATAAATGTGATGACACGAAATTAAACCTTATACGGGTAAAGGGCAAGTTTCTTTATTTTAGAGTTAAAATTATTTTCATTACCGTTATTAAGGTTTCCCGCTATGGCAAAAATATTGCTTGTTGATGATGAACCGAACATGCGTCTGGGGTTAAAGGATAATCTTGAATTTGAAGGCTATGAAGTGGATACTGCCAACGATGGCCGCGAGGGATTGGCTAAGCTGCAACAGTCGCACTACAGCCTTGTGCTGCTTGATGTTATGATGCCGCACATGAACGGACTGGAAGTTTGCAAGCGTGCAAGGGCGGAAGGCATTAACACCCCGATTATTTTTCTTACCGCGAAAGGTGAAGAAATTGACAAGGTTCTTGGCCTTGAACTCGGCGCTGATGACTACATGACCAAACCCTTCAGTCTCCGCGAGCTGCTTGCCCGTGTTAAAGCAATTCTCCGCCGCATAGACGACAAACCGGCTAACAATGATGATGAGCCGCTGCAAATTGGTAAGCTGCTGGTCAATTTTAAAAAGCTTTCGGCCTATCAAAACAAGAAACAAATAGTTATGTCCCACAAAGAATTTGAAATTCTTGAATACTTGTGGCAGCGGAAAAACTCCGTTGTCAGCCGTGATGATTTGCTGACAAATATCTGGGGTTATGATGAAAACCCAACAACAAGAACCGTTGATAACTTTATCGTTAAACTCCGCCAAAAAATAGAGAAGGATATAAACCACCCGCAAATTATCATAACCGTCCACGGCGCGGGCTACAAGTTTTTGGAATAATGAATAATGAATAATGAAAAATGTAGAATGACTGAAATGATTTATAACGCAATTCACAACGCTTCTGGGAAGTGAAGCCATACAAATTCATAATTTATAATTCAGAATTTATAATTACCCAAACTTTCGTAACTTTGCAGCTTAAATTAACCATGAGTTCATGAAAGATATTAATAGCCCGTCGGTAAACGATAACAGGAATTACGATTACAAAGACTGCCCCGAAGAGAACCGGAGGGAGTATGATTATTTTATTAAAACGATACCCAATGGTGCAAAGGTTTTAGACCTTGGCTGCGGTAACGGCTCACTTATGAAACAGCTTGAAACCGTAAAGCAAATTAAAACACACGGCATCGAGCTCTCGAAAAGCGGTGTTGCTGTTTGCAAGGACAAGGGTTTACAGGTAACCGAAGGACGAATTGACGAAGCACTCCCTTTCCCGAATAAATCTTTCGATTACGCGATTTGTAATGTTACTATACAAATGGTGCAATACCCAGAAGTTTTATTGCGTGAAATGAAACGGGTCGCGAATCATCAGATTATAACTTTCCCCAATTTTGGCTTTTATAAAAACCGGATTGAAATGCTTTTCATGGGCAGGATGCCCCGCAAAGCTCTTTTCGGCTATTCATGGTACTCAACGGGACACATTCATCAACTCTCAACCCTCGATTTCAGGGAGTTGGTATCAGACATCGGCGGATTGCAAATACTTGAAGAAACCACCATGCCGCACGGCAACAGCATGGTTGCCGCCCTGCAAAGGCAATTCCCTAATTTACTTAATGTACTCAGCATTTTTCGATTAACCGCTCAATTGTAAAGACCACTATGGCTAACAGCATAATTACACGAATACTGAACAGAGAAGAATTTAAAACACAACCGCCCGTTCTGATAGATATCGGGGCAAGCGGCGGTTATCATAAGCGCTGGAAAGCTATTGCCCCTTATGCATACTGTTTGGCTTTTGATGCCGATGACCGCAAACTTGACTACGTGGAAAAGGAAAACTCGTTCTTTAAGAAACAGTTTATACTTAACTCGCTGGTATTTCCCGAAAAAAAAGAAGCTGTTGATTTTTATCTGACCCGTTCACCGCAATGCTCAAGCACACTGCCGCCGGATGCAGCGGCGCTTAAGGACTGGGCTTATGCTTCGTATTTTGATGTTGAAAAGAAAGTCAGTTTACCCGCGATGGTTTTAACCGAAGCTATGGCTAAGGCTGGCTTACAGTATGTTGACTGGTTCAAAACCGACAGTCAGGGCATAGACCTTGCCCTGTTTAAAAGCCTGCCGGAAAATATCCGTAATGCCGCCACCGTTGTTGAGATGGAGCCGGGAATAATTGATGCTTACGCGGGTGAGAACAAGATGTACGAAATTCTTGCATTTTTTAACAAAGCACCGTTTTGGCTGGCTGACATTGTTATTAAAGGATTCCCCCGTATGCCGGGCGCCTATCTTGCCGGGGGTAAAACCATGATGAAGAAGCTGTTTATCTTTTCTCAGCGCACCTCGCCGGGCTGGGGCGAAATGCTCTTTTTGAACACGATGAAAAACAACCCAACACTCAGGCAGCTTTTACTGGGCTGGATGGTTGGCACCATTGAAAAACAGCACGGATACTCCTTGGAAATTGCAAAACAAGGACAGGCGACATACAAAGACCCCATCTTTACCGAGCTAGCCGCCTACTCCGCGCGGCAGATGCAGTTGAATATTTTAAGATTGGGTTTTATACCGTTTCTTGTTAAAAAATTTAAAGCCTTAGCTGGTTTAGAATAGTGTTGTAAATTATGTTACACATAAATAAAGTATACTGGGAAAAACCGTAATTCTATAAAAATTATACCGATTTTTTGAATGCTTTTTTTAAAAGGAGGCACCGTAACAACATTAACGTTTGCGTCTAGCCTCTTAATGCTTCTGCCAAAATGGGAAACAGAAGCTTTCGAAACGTTTATTATTTAATATGATGGTCAAATATGAAACATCTCATTTGGGTGCTTAGCTTATTCGCCCTATTGCATTTTACTTCCTGCGATGTTGCCGAACCGGATCCGGTTTATAATAAAAACTCCGAGAAACAATGCTTTGGTATATTATACTCAGCTAACTTAGATACGGTAAACGCGTATCATACAACAAGTACAATCGAATTCAGATTAGACAGTACCAATATTGATATAAAACAGGTGCTGATCTATATCGATAGTCTAATGCCTGTCACCGCAATCTTGAATAATCTGACTTTTACTTTTATCGTTTACCCTCAGGCTTTATCCGATGGACTACATACCGGAGTTATTAGTATAGTGGATAAGAATATGGGCTTATTTACTGCAAATAATATTGGTGCACTCTATTTTCAGTTCCACTTTACTACTTATTCAAATTGGCCTTCAAGGGCATCAATTAAAAAAATTGATGCTTTCAAATATCCCATGATTACTTGGAAACCATGTAAGGATGGTGGTTTTAAGTATTATAAAGTTGTTCGAGTTTTCGGAGCGGTTACTAATCCGATTTCCACGGCAAATAGTTCAGTTGTTTATTCAAATAAAGGTTCAACCTGTCCTAAAACGGAAAGCAAAATTCTTGGATACCAGATTACAAACCCGTGTAAACAAATAAAGTACTGTTATGCAACATTGAATACTTTACATCTTTACACGCTTGAGGAAACATCCTTTTCTGCAATAGATAAATATAGGCAAAAAATATGAGGATAAGTATTCTTTTAGTAATTCTGTCTGTAGCTGTTTATGCTCAAGGATTTAATTTTTCTGTTGGATATACTGGGTTCAATTTATCACAACAGAAAGCCGAATTTGAAAATGTTGTCAAGACATTTAATTCACTAAATCAGGGGTTGCATGTTCCCATTCAAAAAAATTATCCAAACAATGTATTCCTTGGTTTTTCGTTTACCTGGGATGTTGCATCTGATATTTTTATGGATTTGAATATGGTTCTGGCGAGAACAAATGCATATGCACTTTAT
>JACPGF010000487.1 GCA_016182615.1 Ignavibacteriales bacterium | reverse complement strand
TAAAGCTCTAGTATATTTCTTGCTTCTAAAATAGTATCTTTATTCGCGGGTTTTTTCTGTTGCAGTTCTTTTCTAAATTTTTCAAGTTCCTTGCGAACCTGCTCCATCTCCTTCCGTACTTCCTCAAGCCCGGTACCCGTATTGCCATTATTTCTCATGGCTATAGAGTCCCCAAGATAATAATGGAGGAGTTTTTGCAAAGAATCGATAGCGATAACAGCAGCTCCGCTTTGCTTCTTCTTGTTTTTTAGATAACTGCCCGAGTTATCAAAGTACAAGTTATACCGGCTGGCAACAGAATCTGCATTTGGTTTTGCAGTAACCTGAGGTAAAGACCGGGAACCGCTGTTTACCTGAACAGGGTTACCATATTTCTTAAACACCGGATCCGGGATAGGGATCGGTGATTTTTCATCGTTGGAATAGGCGTACGTATGAACTTTAAATGATGAGAATGCACTATCCAAACGCTCAGCTATATCATCAAGCCTGGTATCAATCTTTAACCCGGTTGCAAATTTCGGTATAACAACCCGGCACTTGCCCGAATCAGTATAAATCTGAATCTGATGCGCCAGATTGCCGGTTTCACGCCCTGCCCTTGCTAACTCTTTCAGTTCAACTTTTACCCTCTTCAATTCATTTGATATGGAAGCCTGTGTATTCATAATTACACGCTGCTGCATCTCTTTTTCACCTGAATTCACTTTATGAACCGCCTCAGCATATTTAATTTGCTTAATCGATTCATTAATTGCCCTCATATTAACCGGCAGTGCAGAAGCAAAAAATGTATCCGGTGATATATAATAATAATAACCGGCTGCAGGCGAAGATTCGCGTGTCGGCTCAGATTTTTCAGCAGCCAGAACAATCTCTTCACATCCTTCAGGCATCATTTGTTTAAAAGCACTGCTGTTTGCATGCGAGACGTAGCTTAATAATTCTTTACGCAGGTCATCATGATAAGACCACAAAGAAGCATTAACAGCAACGGCATTCTTATCGTTGACTAACACAGCGCTGGCAATTTTGCTGCTGTACTTTTCAAGAATCTGGTTAAACTCTTTTTGCTGATTTTTATTTAACCCGTATTTCTGGGCAAATGTTGCAACATTAAGCGGCAGACCGGCAAAATCAGCATTTTTCACTTCAATAATCTGCTCACCCTTGTCATTTTTACTAATGCTTATACCCTGATTATTTTCCTTATTGACAGGCAAATATTTATTAAATGCAAAATTAAAGACATCATCATTTGTAAGGTTGGTTGCCGAAATGAGAGGCATAAGATTCTTTGCATAAAATGATAACAAGCTTGCCTTGTTTGATTCGACCACGGTATTAAATATGTTCGGCTGTACTTTAAATACAATTAAAAACAACAAAGTCACCGAAGCCAAAGCTACAATTGGTTTTCTATTCAAAAAGAAACTGGAAAAACCGTGCTGATGTGTTGACAACTTTTGCATGAGCCGTGTTTCAAAGTATGCATCCGGCGGAAGCGGCGAAACCGCGTTAACGGATTCCTTGGCATACCGTAATCCTGTCAGCTCCTGCCTGAGAGTTGGTGATTGTTGTAACTTATTTTCGATGTATGTTTTTTCCGTACTGGTCAGTTCACCGTCGAGATAGGCGGACAACTTCTCTAAATCTTTTGTATCAATATTGCTCATAACAACTCCTGTTGTATTGGCTGAAGCAGCGTTCTCAGGGTATCCCTTGCCCTGAAAATCCGGGATTTTACCGTCCCAACTTCAGTTTGAAGTGCTTCGGCAATTTCCTGATAACTCATTCCTTCAAAATCTCTTAAAACAAGGGGGATACGTAACTTAGGGGGCAATTTTGCAATATTCCTTTGCACAATTTCCTTTATATCAAAATCTGCGTTATGATGCACCGCGGGATGCATTTCTTCATTATCATTTGAAAGTGATGAAAACAATGAACGCAATTTTGCTTTACGCATATAATCACGGCATTTATTTATGGTAATCGCGTAGAGCCAGGTGGTAAACTGCGACTCAAATCTGAACAATTTCAGTTTCCGGTAAACCTGTATAAATACCTCCTGTGAGATGTCGTCCACCAGATCAACATTTCCTAAAGTAACATATACAAGATTCCTGACTTTTTCTTTATGCCGGTTAACAAGGGTCCTGAAGGCCGACTCATTGCCGTCATTAAAGGCCCTTATCAGGGCAAAATCGTCATTAAGACTTAAAATTGCACTTTGCTGCACTTTGTTCTTCTCTTTTGTTTCTTTCATTACTTAAGACGTATGTATGATAAAAATAGTTCCGCTTGCCACGAAAATAATACAAAACCATTTACCGGGCAAACCACTTACCATTGCCTCCATCCGTTTATAATAACATGGGGGGATTATAACCGCGAAAATTTTACAATTAGCTCACGAAAATATCTTGGAGCGAATGCATGGTTACATCAAAGCATCTCAATACAGGAAAAACTATTTATGATATTTCCTGATAAACTCTTCCACTTCTGGCAGTCCACCCTGATAGATGAGGTATCCATTGTATGGTTCACGTCTGGTAATATCATCACAGATTGGGGTCAGCATAATTTTTTTAACTTGCTCCAGATCCTCAGTTTGCCCTAAGGCCCATCCCAGTTTAATATAAGCAACTTCAGGCAGCATATTTTCTGCGGGAATTATTCCTTTTGCCATTAAATCGCGGCCTGTATCGTAAACAAACATGTGCACGTATCCCCAGAGCGTTTGAACAGTCATGTAAATAGCAACACCTTTTTTTGCGGCTCTTTCAATTGCAGGATACAATGGTTTGTTAATATGCCCAAGTCCGGTACCGGCTATAACAATGCCTTTATAACCATTATCCACCAATGAATCAATAATATCCGGGAACATGTTGGGATAATAATACACCATAGCTACCCTTTCTTGAAAGAATGGTAAAATGGTGACGTTACGGTCTTTCCTCCTGTGGCTGTATATTTTCTTTATCGGTTTTACTTCAATTTTATTCACGGTTGCAATTGGCGTATCACTGATAGTCCTGAAAGTTGACCTATAAGAGGAATGCATTTTACGCACCCGGGTACCCCGATGCAGTAACCCATATTCATCTGACGTGGGCCCGAACATACAGACCATAACTTCAGCAATGTCGCCATGCCCCGCTGCACGTGCCGCGTGCTGCAGATTGAGGGCAGCATCAGAACTGGGCCTGTCGGAAGATCGCTGAGAGCCAACAAGAATGATTGGTACCGGAGGGTTCTGCACCATAAACGACAATGCCGCCGCGGTATGATGAAGTGTATCGGTTCCATGGCCAATTACTATCCCGTCAACTCCATTTTCTATTTCTTTTCCAATAGCAATGGCTAATTTTTTATATTGCTCAGGTCCCATGTTTTCACTGAACACAGCAAATAGTTTTTCCGTACTTAAATTGCAAATCGAGGCAAGCTCAGGTACTGCACCGTAAAGTTCACCCGGTGAAAATGCAGGGATTACGGCCCCGGTCCGGTAATCTAACCGTGAGGCAATCGTCCCACCGGTACCAAGCAGCTTTACCATTGGCAGCCCGGGAGTGAATGGAAACTCCTTTTCAGGAATCTTGTAAACTGCTTTTTTATATCCTGTCTCAACCATATCCGAAACGGTTTCCACATCAATCCCAATGTTATAACCGGTAGCAATTTTTAACACTATATGAAGATCGTCGTCATTCTCGGATCTGGGTAAAACAGTGCCGGTAAACTTGCCCCGGGTTGTAGCAATCTCCGCCTGACCCCAAACACGAACATTAAACTTCATCAGCGTCTGTAGTGCTTTACCCTTGTACCCTTGGAAAATATCTTCTGCCATAAAAATAATCTTTAAAATTCTTTATAAAACTTTTTTATTTCACATCTTTTTATTTTTTAACCGGTGGGCTACAGTAATTGCCTCAATTCATGTAAATCAACATTGCCCTCGGCAATTTTTCTTACCTGCCCCATTAGCCAGTTCGCTTCAGCCTCCGGGTCTTTTGATCTACCATGAGCATTGAAAACCCGTTTAAGGAATTCGATTCTGGTTAAAATTTCGGCCTTCTCGGTAGGCTTAAAATTAAGCCCCATCAGTATTGAATTAAAATCAATCTTAGGATGCAGATAAAGCACGGGAAGCATCTTCCGTGCAAGAGCAAAACCTAATTTCTCATCACGCAAATACTTGAACAACTCGAACACGAGATAATAATTGAATTCCACTGCGCCTGCATGATGCCCATCTATATTTTTAACGGTGTGCCCAAAAAAGGAGCCGATATATTTGGGTGAAATTTCCAGTTCTGTAACAATTTTTTTAATAACAGGGAAAAGATTTTTTTTGAAAATAAAAGTATATGTATCTTCCGGCACCTGCCACTCCCGTAACTGCACGTATTGTTCAATCACATCAGGCGGCAATTTTTTTGCCAGTTCATTTATATATGCATCCGGCAATGGAATCGGAGCAGAATCGGTATCCGGATACATCCTGTCTGCACCCGGCAGGACTCTCTCGAAAATTGTTGTCCCATCAGGAAAGGATTTCCGGGTTTCTTTTGGTACACCCGCGAATGCCATTTTACACCTTTCCTCGATTGTTTCCACTGCGGTGACAAGATCTGCTTCTGGACCCCAGATAATCAACTGACTATCTGAATCACCTGCTTTAAGCAAAGTTTTTACATTATTCCATTGTATTTCAGGAAATTGGGGCTCAATCTCTTCGTTATGCAGCAAATTCGGTTTTTCGATACAGGCAATCACCTTTATCCTGTCTGCCAATTCGTCAGCAAACATTTTTCCGGGTTGAAGAAAATGAGAAAGGACTCCATGAAAGTGCGGGAGATTAACCGCGATTACTTTGAATTTGTCTTTACCTCTTTTGGGAACCATTGGCACGTGGATTAATTTTTTATCAACAAACTCCCAAGTAAGTTTCCATTCTGCCGGTTTGGCAACACGGTCAGTTAATAATTTGCAGATACTTAATAAAGCCCATTGCCTGAATGCCTCATTATGGGTAAGCTTTGGTATCCATTTGATATGTGAAACTCCTTTAATTTCTACTCGGGTACCTCCCGCACAACTAACGTTTACATCCTGACGGGCCGCACCAATTCCCGTACGCACTTTACCCGTGCTGCGGTTAAGAAACCTGATATAATTACAGGCTTCTGCCACTTCGTATGGATTTTCACAATCAGGATAGGTAACCGTTTCGATGAGCGGCATTCCCAAGCGGTCGGTTTTATAAACCCTCACATGCCCGATATCGGATATTTCTCGGCATGAATCCTCCTCGATACTAAGCTGTATAAGGCGGACTGTTTTATTCTTTAGT
>JACPGF010000472.1 GCA_016182615.1 Ignavibacteriales bacterium | reverse complement strand
CCAGGTGGAAGTAGTAATTCCATGTAGCGTTGTATCCACTCTTTATCTTTTGCGTCCATTTTTACTCTCTTTTTTTACCCCAATTTAATCCCTTTCTCCTTTTTCTTAAAATTTCATTGCCACCGATTCTGGACTTGTACCCCGGCTTTTAGCAAGGGATTTAGTATAGTGTTTGTTATTAATCCCGAAGGTGTTATTTTTATGTCCGAAAAACAGGTATCTCCGCAATTGAACGCTATGAAAGTGAATTAACTATAATGAAGACATTCTTTGCATCACCCGATCGCTCTGATAAAGCAGAAGTGGAACATTCGCATGAAGTCTATAATGCATTCGCGGAAGAGCAGTACATGATAAAACTTATTCCGGATATGCTTTTAGTTTTGAATGAGAACAGGCAGATTATCTATGCAAATAAAATGATGCTCGAATACCTGAAAGTTAATGATGTCCGTGAAATTTTAGGCAGAAGGCAGGGAGAGGTTCTTCATTGCACTAACGCTGAAAAAATGGAGGCGGGGTGTGGTACTGCCTTGAATTGTGCCTATTGCGGTGCGTTAAAAGCTGTTCAAAACAGTGCTAACGGCAAAACTGCAAAAGAGGA
This sequence comes from Ignavibacteriales bacterium, assembly GCA_016182615.1. GTDB lineage: Bacteria > Bacteroidota > Ignavibacteria > Ignavibacteriales > Ignavibacteriaceae > JACPGF01. The sequence continues at coordinate 3,973 of JACPGF010000472.1, read as the reverse complement.
ATGCAGAATCCTGACAAATGCAAACGATGCACTCGATTTAACGATTAATGCAACAACAACTATTGTTAAAAATGATACATTTATCGTGGTTATTATTAAAGATATTAGCGCGGAGAAAAGGAAAAAAGCCCTTGAACGTATCTTTTTCCATGATATTATTAACACTGCCGGTGGCATCAACGGGCTGTCGGATTTAGTTGCCCGTCTCTCTGATGAAGAAGCCAGCGAATATGGTAAACTGCTGTATAAAATATCAAGCCATCTTGTGGAAGAAATTGTGGAACAAAGGGATTTAATTTCTGCCGAAAACAATGAATTGCTCGTTAGAAACCTTTTGATAAACCCAAGAGAACAAATAGCCAGCGTTATTGCCCTTTACTCAGAACATATCGTTGCATCGCAAAAAACAATTGTTCTGAACGAAACTACATCTGAGCATTTGCTGGAAACCGATCCGGTTTTGGTGCGAAGAATTCTCGGTAACCTATTGAAAAATGCTCTTGAGGCCACCGGTAAGGGTGGTACTGTTACGCTAAGCGGCAAGAAATTTAGAAACTATTATATATTTTCCGTGCATAACGATAGGTACATTGAACCGGCTATTCAAGCACAGATTTTCAACAGATCCTTTTCAACAAAAGGCGCGGACCGTGGTCTTGGCACGTATAGTATAAAGCTTTTGACCGAAAAATACTTAAAAGGGAGAGCCGGATTTTTTTCTGACAAATTACATGGAACCGATTTCTATTTTATTCTCCGGGATACTCCCGAAACAAATCCTGCAAAAGTTGAGTAGCCTGCTGCGTATGAACTCTGGTTTGCTCCATGAAAATGCCTTAGGCAAGCAAACCTAAAGAGGAGAAGTGTATTTCTATGTTGTACTTGTGCGGATTAGTATAATAGCTATGCAAACTTTCAGCCCGCTTCACCATTGACCAATAAAATTACATATAAACTGATACTGTGATAGAAAAAAGAATTGATAGACTAACTGTATTAATGACCGTTTACAACGGAGAAGAATTTCTTGCATCTGCCATTGAAAGCATTCTGCGGCAAACGTATAATAATTTTGAATTCCTCATAATCAATGACGGCTCGACTGATAATACAGAGAAAATAATCCAGAGTTATACTGATGACAGAATACGGTACATGGTAATTAAACAATCAGGTATCAGTAAAGCAATTAATTTCGGATTAAGAAACGCTTCAAATCAGTGGGTAGCCATAATGGATGCCGATGACATCGCTCACCCTGCAAAACTCGAGCAACAATTATCAGCGATGGATACTGCTGAAAACACGATATGCTCCACTTGGAGTATTCATTTCCAAAAAGGTAAACTGCTGTATGCAGTTGAAACACCTGTAAACAATGCGGAACTTAAACAAAAGTTGAATCTGCATTCGTATATTTGTCACCCCGGAGTAATATACAACCGCGATTTTATTCTAAAGAATGGGGGATACAATGAAGAAATAAGTACATTCGCGGATTATGATTTATGGTTACGGGTAAAAGATAAAGCTAATTTTGTCATTCTCCCCCAGTACCTTATGTTCATGAGGGTCAATGAAAAATCCAATAGCAGGGCTGATTTTTTCCGGACGCGAAAAATAATTTATGAATTGCAGCAAAAATACATTTTTGATAAAAAAGAAATGCTGGCCGGTTTCAGTTCCAGTGAATTAACTGTTCTCAATGGCTGGCGTGAATATTTCTATGGAGATATAAAAAAAGCTATTCCCATTTGGATGAATAACATTAGTTCTATTTGGAGGGATAAACGAATCGCACCGGCAATACTTTCCAGTTTCCTCCCTGAATCCATTGCGTTTAAAATAAAAGATTTACGGCTCCGTTTGCGGTTAAAGCTGTTTTTTAACCAAAAAATTGACAAGCGACTTGCCAAACGGATAATATCGGAAAAATAAAAGATGTGAATGGAAGGGCGAAATTATTACCGGGCGTAATAATAGCAGCCAAAAGCAAAGGATATAAGTATTGTAACCACAATGATAATTTTAGCGCGTAAGGGCATTCCGGCACCATGCACGTATGCGTGAATATATTTGCCGAAGACTTTATTATGCAAAATAAAGTGCAGAAACCTTTTTGAACTTCTTGCAAAAAAATATGCCGAAATTATGACGAAAATGGTACCGGGAATAACCGGCAGGATGACACCCATGAATCCTACTACGAGAAAACCAATTCCCAATAAGAAATAAATACCTCTTAAGGTTTTGTTCTCGACAATTTCGCCTCTTTTTATTGCTTCTCGCATCTGTTCCTTTTATGGTTTACAATTTGTTGTTTCTGCAAGTCATTAATAACACGCGGGGTAAAGATGCGAAATTATCAGCAAAATTGAAAGGGGAAAATTGTATGGTAATTTTACATTTGTATTAATTGTATTTCTTAATTTGTATTGCTTGGTTGGTTTTGAATTGTATATTCGATAGGGAGGTTTACTCCTGACCGGAATACACTGGTGGTTACACCAGTGTATTCAAGTCGGGAAATTATCCGTTGCCTTTGTTCAATCTGACTATTTAATCATTACTAATAGTGTTTTACTTGGCTGATCTGCCACAAGTGCATGCGGAATGTTTGCAGGAAGTAAAATATGCTCTCCGCCATTGACAGTATGGGGATTTCCGCCAACCGTAATAAGCATTGAACCAGTAAGCACGTATATATAGGCTTCATACGGTGATGTGTGCTCTGTTAATGACTCTTCTTTGTCAAATGCAAAAAGGGTAATATTTCCGTTCGGTTTTTTAAGTATTATTTTACTGACAATTGATTTTTCCTGAAAAACGATACTGTCACTAAGGGTTTCTGAAGATATGGTATTTTCCATTGTTCTTTGCTTTCTGTTTATTATTTTGTTCGCGTTTTTATAAGTTTAACACTGAGGACGGCAACAAAATAGATAAGGATAACTACACCAACCGCAAACAAGGTGTCCCCAACAACACGCATCCACCTGAAAAACTGCATGATATCCGTTTGTAAAAATTCGGCACTTCTCGCGTACCAGTAGCCAACTTTTACCGAGGCATGTGTTTGCATCAGTCCGACCGGGAGTAAACTTAATACTACCATGCTCAATAGCCCAGTATTAATTAACCAGAATGCCCAGAAGATAGGTTTCTCCTTCCACTCTATTTCGGGATTCATGCTGCGCATACAGAATAGCATAAGTCCAAGGCCCAGCATGCCATACACACCAAATAAAGCAGCGTGCCCGTGAACCGGTGTCGTATTCAATCCCTGCATATAGTATAGTGCGATAGGAGGGTTAATCATAAAGCCGAATAGCCCTGCACCAACCAGATTCCAGAAGGCAACAGCGATAAAAAAGTAAATAGGCCATTTGTATTTTTTTATCCAGGAAGTTGCTTTAGAAAGTTGCAGGTTTTCCCATGCTTCATACCCGACAAACATAAGAGGAACCACTTCAAGAGCTGAGAATACTGAACCGAGAGCCAGTACTACAGTAGGCGTACCGGAAAAATACAGGTGATGTAACGTTCCGATAATACCACCCGAAAGAAATATAGTTGCCGCGAAAACTGTGGATTCACCAGCGGTTTTGAGCGATACCAGTTTTAACCGGGCAAACAGGAATGCAATAACGACGGTGGCGAATACTTCAAAAAAGCCTTCTACCCAAAGATGGACAACCCACCAGCGCCAGTATTCTGCAATTGCCAGATTGGTATGTTTGCCATACATCAGAGCTGCACCATAGAAGGCTGCAATTGCAATTGAAGCAATGATAAACAAAGTAAGTATGGGTTTCTGTTCTTCATTGTTTTTAAGCGCGGGTTTTATTGCCCGTACCATTAAAAACAACCACAAGAAAAGTCCGGCAAAAAGTGCTATCTGAAAGAATCGGCCTAAATCAATGTACTCGTAGCCGCTGTGTCCAAAAAGAAACCAATGCTTTTCAGGAAGGAT
>JACPGF010000481.1 GCA_016182615.1 Ignavibacteriales bacterium | reverse complement strand
GGGCAGTGGAGGAAGAGTTTGTTCGCCTATCGCTGGATCAATTCCATCGGTTGCTGCCGGATCTAGTCCAAAACGTAATATCGTTGTGGCTGAGCCGTCAGTTACTGTCAACGGAATATCCACGGCAGGTGTCTGCGCATACGTGATGATGCCAAACACCAACCACATTAGTAACAGAGACAGTCGTCTGAGCATTGATTCTCCTTTGTTTTTATTAGAGATGGAACTCAAACTGAATTTGAGTTATTAATTAATTAAAATGAACATATATTGAATATTTATAAAATGGTGCCTGCCAAACAAAAAAATAACATAACCGTTATCTCTTTTCCTGTATTCCGGAAAAGGAAAACGATTACATGACGCATGGTTTTTGCATCCAATTTTATCTAAACTATAATTTTACACCTACAATTTTTCGGAGAGCCTATATCTGTACCTGAAATTAAATATTTTCCAGACAAAAATCAACGAATTCTCATCCTTTTATCTGCTTATTTTAGTTTTACGTGACCGTGCTCAACATTACTCTAATTCTAAACTTCTAATCGTAATAAATCTTCCAATTTTTCCCTGCGCCTTATAGTTTTGAAGTTTGAACCTTCAACTAAAATTTCCGGAGGCCTTAACCGAGCGTTGTAATTACTTCCCATAACATCGGTATAGGCTCCTGTTGAACAAACAGCCAGCAAAGTGTCCTTTCCCAGTTCCGGCAGTAAACGGCTTTTTGCAAAGAAATCGCTGCTTTCACAAACGGGACCAACAATATCGTACTCGAATTCTGCTCCTGATTGACAGCTGACCGGCTGTATGTGATGATAGGCGTTGTAAAGAACCGGCCTCATTAAATCAGTCATACCGGCATCAACAATCGCGAATTTTTTATTACCATTCGCTTTTGTATAGAGAACCTTTGTCAGGAGTATTCCACCGTTCGCGGTTAAAAACCGCCCGGGTTCAAAAAAAACAGTAACATTAAGAGGAAGCAGAATTTCCGCCAATTGTCCGGGAAGTTCGGAAAAATCGAATTCAGGCTCACCCGGCTGATAACTGACACCAAAACCACCGCCTAAATCAAGGTGAGTCAGGTGCACACCGGCTTCCCGCAGTTCAAAAAGCAGAACAGCCAGCTTTTTTACCGCTTCTATATAAGGTGCAGTTGTGGTAATCTGCGAGCCGAGGTGCATATCCAAGCCCGTAAAGCGGATATTTGAGAATTCACCACAGGTAAGTATTCCTTTTGCTTCATCGAAAGATATGCCGAATTTGTTATTTGCCAGGCTCGTGGAAATATAGGGGTGTGTTTTAGGATCAACATCCGGGTTTACCCGTAATGCAACATTGGCTGTTTTGCCAGCATCATGTGCCAAACGGTTTATCGCGGCAACCTCTTCCCGTGATTCTGATTTAAACAAGAATACTTCTTGCTCAAGACCATAAGTAATTTCTGCATCTGTTTTCCCAACGCCGGCAAATACGATGTTTCGCGGTTTGGCTCCTGCTTGCAATGCACGGTATAACTCGCCTGCTGAATTAACATCCACACCGCTTCCCGCTTCAACAAACGTGCGGATTACCGCCGTATTAAAATTTGCCTTGGATGCATAGAACACCCGGGGAGATATTGCTGCAAAGGCAGAGGTAAATGCGCTATACTGCTGTTTAAAAAAAGTTTTGCTGTAAATTAAAACCGGTGTGCCGACAATGGCTGCAATTTCCTTAACCGGAACATCTTCAACGAAGAGTTCACCTGCCTGGTAAGAAAAAGCCGAATTCTCTTTATACTGCACTTATCTGCTCAAATTGGTAAATAGTTAAAGTAATATAAGATATAATAGCAAATAATAACCATTGGAATGACCAGCACGGTATGATGGCGAAGCAATTCAATATACTATACTTTCCGAATGGGTAATTTAGCTATTTTAATGTTATCAAAAAACTTGGGCCAAATTTTATTTTTGTTAATTGAAGGATGTTGAAATATATGTCTCGGTTATTAAAACGGCTAAAAATGCATAATGCACAAAAAACGGCAGGGCAAATTTGGATTTAACCCCAAAATATTAAAGCAACAGTTCGTATCTAAAAACCTTCCGCCAGAAAGCGTGCGTCCGTTAGTTATGGGGTTAGGGTAATTTCTCAATAAATGGGAGTGGATTAGAGAGCTATTGTTGCTCTATAAAAAAACAAATATCTGTTCTGCCCTTTACGCCAAAAAAAATCCCCCGCCATGCTAAACATCGAGGGGGATAAATGAAAACCTGCGGAATTTATTTAATGAGCATCATCTTACGGATTGCCGTATTTCCCTCGGCTTGCAAGCGGTAAAAATACATACCTGATGGCAGCATTGCCGCGTTAAATTGCACCGAATGTGCCCCTGCATCCTGAACAGTATTTACCAGAGTTGTTATCCGGCTTCCTAGTATATCATATACATCCAGAACAACCTTGCCGGTGCGGGGAATACTGTACACTATTTTTGTTTCGGGATTGAACGGATTGGGATAATTCTGCTGTAATGCAAACACAACGGGAACAAATTCCGATTGAACCTGCAAAAGTGTAATTGCCGGGTTGTCTATCCGTACACTGTTGCGTGCCGAAAGGCTTCTATTAAGCAGTTTTCCCTGTGTTGCCGCATCGGTTACACGCAGTGCAATTCCCTCTGCTGTTATTGTAACAGGATAAACAGCCCCGTTTATTGTTATCTTATTCGCGGCTTTAACTTCTGCCGCAAGGTTCCTGCCACTGAAGGAAACATCAAAAACACCCTCAGGAGGTGCGGGCGGTAACATATATGTTTCTCCAGCCGATTGGTTCAGTATATAAAGCACCTGTGAATTTCCGGCCGCATCGGTAATAATAATTTTACCTGCTGATATATCTACTTTAGTGTTCCCGCTTGCAACCGTCTTCCCCGCCGCTGTGGCAAGGTTAAGGACGCCTGCCTGCGATGCCCGCACCCAATAACCCTTACCTGGCTCAAGCGCTGCAGGAAGGATATAACCATTATTGTACCCGTAAAAAGGAGAGCTTAAAATTCCCGCGGGCGTGCTTGTAATAGAAGCGACAGGTGTTGCAATATGATAGGGGCCAATAAGGTTCCACCCGGCATAGAGGGGCACCGTGTTAGTCCCTACCGGCGTACCACAAAAGGTTCGAGTGTGCCCTGCACTAAACCGCAGCCAATACCCCTTGCCGGGAACAGCATTTAACACCGGTTGGTATCCCATATAATATGTATATGCAGGTGAAGTGGTCAACATGAATAATGAATCAATTTGAAACGATGAAGTCACTAATGGTACCGATACCAGATTCCAGCCGTAAGAATAAAGAACATCAAGGCAAGTCACTTGAGCAATACTGAAAACCAAATCACTCATGTCTGTTATAAGCGGATTTTGTGTATCCGTAATCCTTACCCTGCATTGCTCCGATATCATATTCGGCACAGTCCAAAGATAACTGCCGCTGTCTGCACTGGTTGAATCAACAATAACTCCCCAGGTTAATCCATTATCGGTCGATAGTTCAAGTTTAACCATATTAGTTGCAAAACTGAACCAAAGAATATTTTTTTGTGTTCCCGGGCGGTAATTCTCTCCGCCATTCGGTGACCGTAATTGCAATTGCAGCGAGTTTGAAAAAGGCATGAATGTGACAAGGCCTAATTGAGCATTGTCTTTTTTGTGTGTCACACGCTCTTCTATCCCAAGCGAATCATAAACACCCCAATCGTTATTTTGTGCCAGTATGTCATTCGTGCAGTTATTGTACAAATCGTATTTAACACCGCCATGCCCGTTATTACGGAAAACATTAAGCCCCTGCTCAAGCGGATTGCCGCTTGCTATATTACCAAGGAACGGCTGAGGCCCGGCCTGAATTGTTGTGCCGTTCTGCACGGTGATACCCCAATGATGGTTCATGATGATGTTCTTGGCAATATATGGCGTATTGGCAGCATTACCATTTACGTTAATACCGCTTCCCGATGTATTAAAATCGGGATTAATGTTATTATCCCTTATAATATTATTCATTACAATAGTAGTAATTGTACCGCCCGCCAAGGCAATACCATAACTGTTACCGTAAATCTCGTTGCCGATAATCTGCCCGCCAGAAGTATTGCCCAGCAGGGATGAGACACTGATACCCCCGGTTTTGGTATTTACCGTACCGTGTATTTTATTAAACCTGACAATTGGTGAGTTATCACCCTGCGTGCCAATGCTGATCTGATTTTTTGCAGAAGTGTTTTGCGTGTTATTGTCGTAAATATCATTGTATTCAATGGTTGGGGATGAGCCCAAGGTCATCGTAATGCCGTATTCATAAGAACGGGCAATAATGTTGTGCAAAATTGCAGGGCTTGAACCACTGAGTTGAACGCCGCGGCGGCATTTGAATACATAATTGTTATGAAAAACCGGCGAAGCATCAATACAGCGCAATCCGTAATAGGCGTATGTAATGTTTGCATAGGCAATCCTGCATAACGAATCAATACTTGTTCCATTAAACTGAAACCCTGCAAATGACCCGCCAAGCGAATCAGCCGTGGCGGCAGTAAAACTAATTCTGCTTTCTGCAGTCCCGACTGCCCTCAAAACACCGTTAACTAAAAAGCCTGATGCGGCGGTTGTAAAAACGAATTGACTTCCCGCGGGAATAACAACGGCATCGCCAGCAGTAATGGTAACTAACGCGCTTACCTGATACACTGAGCCGTTCAGCGTTACAACGCCGTTAGAGCGTGCAACAAGACTGTCCGGTCCCCATAAGACACCGGTTCCCGGGGTTGAATACTGCCCGAACGTTACG
>JACPGF010000485.1 GCA_016182615.1 Ignavibacteriales bacterium | reverse complement strand
ATACTCTCTCTCTACCCACTGGCTGTACTGCTACCACCCGGTCAAAAAATTTAGTTCGATAATAATCCTTGGATCTTAATTTATTAATCTTTTCTTCATGCATACCGAATAAAAATCCGATTTCACGTCCGCCAACACCGATATCACCAGCAGGTACATCGGTATTAGGACCGATATGACGGAACAGTTCAGACATGAAACTCTGGCAGAATTTCATCACTTCATTATCACTCTTGCCCTTAGGGTCAAAATCAGAGCCGCCCTTACCGCCGCCCATAGGCAGGGTAGTAAGGCTGTTTTTGAAAACCTGCTCGAAAGCTAAGAATTTAAGGATGCCAAGATTAACAGAAGGGTGGAAACGCAAACCGCCTTTATAAGGGCCAATTGCACTGTTCATCTCGATGCGGTATCCGCGGTTTAATTGAATATTACCCTGATCATCAAGCCAAGGGACCCTGAATAGTATTACACGCTCAGGTTCAACCATTCTTTCTAGTATTTTCGCTGAACGGTATTCGGGATGTTTTTGTAATACCAGGTCAAGAGATTCTAATACCTCTTCAACCGCCTGATGGAATTCAGGTTCGCTGGGGTTTTTTGCTTTAACTTCGGCGAGAAGTTTTTGTGAATAATCAGTCATGAAGGCCTCAAATTAATGAAATTGAATGTGTTGGAAATGGTAAAAAAAAAAGAGATTGCCCCGTGAAAGGCTTATCTCTTTGTTTAAGTTCGAATTTACATAGTACTTGGATGCCCTGTTACAAAGAGCAAGTATGCTGTCGGGTAAGGCAGTTACGGTTAAGGGTAGCAGAGGTAACCGCCAATACGAAATCTGTGTGAATTGCTTCATTTTTTGTTGCGGCAGTCCGGGGTTTTCCTTTCCTGCCAACTAGGGTAAAAATCCTACAACAAAATTACAAAAAAATTTGAATACTTTACTATTCTAAGTTTTTCAATAAAATATTTAATTTATTAAGTTTGTCGCGCCAATCCTCTGCCTTCTGCCTTTCTTTTTCAACTACTTCGGCAGGGGCACTAGCAACAAACTTTTCATTTGAAAGCTTTTTCTCAACGCCAACAAGGGATTGCTCCATCCTTTGAATTTCTTTTGTTAATCTTGCCTGTTCGATGTCAAGGTCAATTAATCCTTCCAGTGGCACGAATATTTCGCAGCTTTTAAGCACCACCGAGGCACTTCTTTTCGGCTTCTCGATTTCCGGCCCGTTGATTATTTTCTCGGCTTTGCCGAGCTTTTTAATGTAGCTCAAATAAACTTCGGCAATCGGTTCCGATTTGATGTATAACGAAATCGGTCTCGAGGGTGGAATATTCATCTCGCCGCGGATATTTCTAATACCGGTAATCCTGTCCTGAAGAGCTTCAATCTCGTGCTCGATCGAAGGCGATATTTTAGATTCATCTAAAACCGGGAATTCGGCTAATGAAATACTTTCGCCTGCTTTCCGATTGCCAAATAAGTGCCACAACTCTTCGGTAATAAACGGCATAAACGGGTGAACAATTTTCAGCAAATTCTGGAAAACGGTGGATGCACGGGTAAGAGCCGCAACCCGTACTTCAGGATCATCTGCCCAGAGCTTTACTTTCATTAATTCAACATACCAGTCACAGAAATCATTCCACACTAAACTGTAAACGGTTTTAAGGGCGTTGTTCAGGTCAAACTTTTCTAAAGAGGCAAGTAAATCTTTCAAGGCAGAGTGAAAGCGCGAATCAATCCAGGCGTCAAGGCTGTCAACATGTTTGTCAGCCAGAGCAGGGTTAACCGGGGTCTCGTTCATGTTCATCAGCAGGAAGCGGCCGGCATTCCACAATTTATTAGAGAAATTTCTGCCGATTTCACACTTTTCAGTGCTGAACAAAACATCCTGTCCTAATGGAGCAAGATAAATGGTTGTAAACCGTAAAGCATCCGCTCCGTATTGCTCGATTACCTCGAGCGGGTTAGGCGAGTTGCCGAGCGATTTACTCATCTTGCGCCCCTGTGCATCGCGGATAATACTGGTAAAGTAAACATTACGGAAGGGGATATCACCCTTTATATGCAGGCCAGCCATAATCATCCGGGCAACCCAGAAAAAGATAATATCCGGGGCGGTAACCAGTGTATCTGTTGGATAATAATAATCCTGCTCTTCTTTTGTTTTAAAAACGTCATGAGCCCATAACCAGCTGCTTGCCCATGTATCCAGAACATCCTCATCCTGATGAATGTTGGTGCTGCCGCAATAAGGGCATTTT
>JACPGF010000069.1:10986-15596 GCA_016182615.1 Ignavibacteriales bacterium | reverse complement strand
GCGTGGTTGGTTTTTTATAATACTGTTGTGCCATGGCTGCCAGGTTGTTTAAATCGGATATAACTCCGTTCCTGTTGGCATCTATCGCGCTTGCACGAAACAAGTTAATTCCCACGACAATAGCGATACCAACAATAATAACGCCTAAAACGATAAGTAACAGTTGTTGCTGACCCATATAACTTCCTTTAATTGAATGAATAATAAAAATGAATACCACAAATGCGCAGTATTCGATTGAGAACCTGTAAATTTTAAGCTAATGGCTGTAGAAACGGCCTATTGTATCAAGAAATAATTGGAGGTGCGCGGCCGGGAATGGAGCAGTCGATAAATTCCGGTAAAAAGATACGGGTTGATTCATCAGGCCGTATCTCAATTCTGCTAACACCGGAAAGTGATCTGGCTGTTGGTGTATTTTTATCTTTTCCCCATCGTTCGGATTTTACCGGGGAATTACTGCAACTAGTACTATGAGTGTGCGAACTTACAAAATGGACAAAACGCAGTTTTGTTCTAACCGGTTGTCCTATTCTTTCAGTCTGAGTAATATCAAGACTGAAAAAATATCCTAAAATTGCCTGTGAATTCATCAGGAAAAAGTAGAACATCAGCAACACGATTAAAATGTTTTCGTTTTTTTTTGTTCGCATACTGCCAAATTAGGATAATATTTTCTTTTACGCAATTATTTCTTGTTTTTTTTGACCGCCTTAAACGGGTAGAAAACGGTAAAACACGCGGAAAGCTATCAAAAATGATATATAAACAATGAAATTAATTCATTTTCCCTCTTACATCAGGCCTGTATGTTCACTTGCGCTGTGTGTTTAATCATAGCCGTCAGGCACCGAGAAAGATGAGTATGCTGCATTTTTTTGCACTTGGTACGGGATAAATATTATTGCATCCTCTCAGTCAGGCAGTTAAACTTTTATAAAAAAAGCCCACTTGTGTTTGTTGCAAATGGGACTGAAATGTAAAGATTGGTCTAGGAGAATTTGGAAAGCAAATTATCTTACATAAGTTTGGCGTAACCACTCAGCTCATCTCAATAATAGTGCCCATCTCCTAACCTCAGACTTTAGTCTGAAGTTAGGGCATAAAAATTTCGCTGTACTTCTTAAGTTGCTAATTCTAGCTATACACCAAAATGCTGCTCTATTTTACCTAAGCTGGGCAGTTACAGTTTAGCTATAAAGTTTACACACTGCGTTTAAGTTGTTGTAGTAATTGTACAACATGGTCGGACTGCTTATAGAGCATTTCAGCTGACCGTTTCGCGTCCTGCTTATTACCGCTATTGTATGAGTTTACTATCTGTTTGAGATTATTGTGCATGTCTTCATGAATCCGGCCAAGTTCCTGATAAGTTGCATTCCCTTCAAAAATTCCGCTCCATGAACCATAATACAGCTTACCCAATTGACAGTCCTTGTGCGAGGCAACTGAACTGCTTTGGACTTTTTCGGCACCCGACACCATATTGCTTATTTTAACTTTCCATAGCTTATGAGCATTTATGGCAAGTTCAATGGCTTCGTGGATTTTTGCAGAAGCACCTGAACTTCCAAGAAGACGGGTGTTAAATTTTTCCGAGATAGATTTTGATTCGAGAACAACCTCATTAAGTGATTCTGCTGAATCCGCAATGCCGTGAATATCCTCGGTATTCTGCCTGATAAAAGCAGTGATATTCTCGATATTTTTATTGACCTGCTCTGCAGTTGCTGCAAGTTCTTCACTTGCCGCTGAAACCTGATTAATCATATCAGCTACTTTAACACTGCCCTCAATAATCAATCCGAGCGATTGCTCTGCACTTGCTGCAACAGACCTGCCGGAAGCGACTTTTTCCGAATTTTTCTTGAAAGCAACAATAGCCTCCGCGGTTCCCCGTGTTATATCGGCAACTACTTTGTCTATTTGTTTGGTCGAAGCGGCAGTCCTTTCGGCAAGTTTTCTAACTTCATCTGCAACAACTGCAAAACCGCGCCCTTGTTCACCTGCACGGGCAGCCTCTATAGCTGCATTTAACGCCAGCAGGTTTGTTTGCTCGGCAATATCGCCAATAACTTGAGTGATTATGCCAATTTCGTTGCTGCTTTTTCCAAGTGAATCGACAATTCTCACGGTATCATCAACAATTTCACCGATAATATCCATTGTTGAAAGAGCCTGATGGATTACTTTTCCACCCTCCTCGGCAAGTTTTCCTGAATTTTGAGCCGTGGCGTGGGCAATGCTCGTATTTTTAGAAATATCAAAAATGGTTTTAACCATATCGTTAATCGCTATTTCTATTTCTTCCGATTGCATTTTTTGTTGTTGAGCCCTAGAAGAAATAGTCTCCGAATTTGAAGCGATTACCTGCGCGATATTTCCCCACTTTGCACCCTGATTGCTCAAGTTCATCACAATTTCTTCAAACTGTACAATCAGGTTATTAAATTTCTGATAAATTGCTTTGCTCGTCTCATCGGTTGCCCCATCAATCTGCACGGTAAGGTCACCGGCGGTCAGTTCCAATAAGGCGTGGATGATTTTATTGTTTATATCCTCGTATTGCTGACGTTCCTTCTTCAACGAGTACGTCAGTTTTTCTTGCCGTTCAATTGCTTCGGCTATTTTTTCACTCACGTATTTCATCAACCCCTGGGTGCCCTCAACCCGTGGTTTACGGAAAAATTTTTCATCGGATGAGTACAGAATTGATGTATTCAATTCTTTAAGCAGAGCCTCAATCTGATCTACCGTGTCATTAACCAACCATGCGATATTGCCCAGTTCATCGTTTGTTTTGATATGAACAATCCGTTCAGAAAAAATTCCCTTTGATACCTGCTGTAAAACCATTTCTATTTTCTGCATCATTTTTTGTGTACCGGAAAGTATTTTACCTGCAAATATAAAAGCAAGTGCATACAGTACAATTGCAGCTATTGTGCTATACAAGAACAGCGAGAAAACCTGTTCATGTAAGGTTTTGATCAGTTGCTCCGAGGCTCCCGCGTCTTTGGCAGAGTTGATAAAAAAACTATCGATGCTAAAGTAGGTAATTAAGCCTACTATCAGGAATGACCCCCCGATGAAAAACAACGGGAAGTACATCTTTTTTTTGATGGAAAAATTGTTAAATACTGAGGATAAACTGCTCATACGTCGTCCCATTTTCAGTTAATAAATTTGTCAGATAACCAACTGACTGCTCAATACCGGTTTTACCACCGGTATTCTGCTCGATGCGCAGCATCTCTTGATAAACCGGGGTTATCTTTTTTATAGCTTCTCTTGATGGCCTGCGCCTGAATGAATAATACCCGATGATATTCCGGGACTGATCATAAACAGGAGTAATGTTTGCAAATACCCAATAATACGCACCATCGCTTGATATATTTTTTACATACGCGAAAATCTCGTTGCCTTTTTCAATAGTATCCCAAAGCAGTCTAAATACGGCTTTCGGCATATCCGGATGGCGGATAATATTATGCGGAGCGCCCAAAAGCTCATTTTCCTCAAGCAGGGCAAATTTTATAAAAGTCCGGTTCGCATAGGTGATGATCCCTTTCCTATCGGTTTTCGACACGATAAGGTCATCTTCTGCAAGCATCCGTTCGTGATTGGTAGGTTTAGCTTTTTGTCTCATGGTACCTTAACATTAATTGAAACGGGAAAAAACTAATTCATTATCGGAATTATTAATCCGAATGTTTAACAATCAGCAAATAATTATTGCAGTAAAATCATTTTTTTTGAGAAATACTGCTGACCAACCTGCAAACGGTAAAAATAGATGCCGCTTGCCGGATTATGCATGTCTGCAGTTTTTAATAGAAGACGGTATTCTCCGGGCATTTGTGTTTCATCAACCAATTTGGTAATTGTTCTCCCCAATGCATCAAATACTTCAAGCTTTACTTTACTGCTTTCCTGCAAATTGTAGCTGATAACCGTTGAGGGATTAAAAGGATTAGGGTAGTTTTGTTCTAAATTTGTTTGGAACGGCACGTTTTTCCCCGGTGTATCAACTGCAACAATAACAGCAAAATACTGAATAACGCTCTTTACGGTTTTGTTAAACACACTGTCATTTGCAGTGCTCTCTAACGGGAATCCAAGATAAACAAGCCTTCCGGGATTGAGTGAGCTGCCGAAATTACCCGAGTAACGGATACCCGCACCTTTACTATTGCCGTAGCGCATTACTATTGTGCTGCCTCCTGCTGCCTGAATTTCATCAGGGAACGAAACTTCATACGTTTGCGCGAATGTACCAGTCAATCCATCGAAGAGTGATGCGGAAATTCCTTGAAAGATTTCCGAACCGGCATCATCAGACACGTAGATTGCCTTTAAATAATTCGTATAAAACTCTTTGTCGGATGCCGTTCCTTTGTTATACAAATCCCAGCCTATTTCGCTGCCCGAAATGAACAAACAGCCTCCCTGCTCAAGATAGCCTTTTAATAATATTTGCTCGGAAGGAGTAATTGTCGAATCGAGTATGCTCTGATCCCCGGACATCCAAATCACTGCTTTGTAGTCCGGCAGGTTTAGCATTTTTATCTGCGTGTGGCGGATACTTTCAAAACAGACACCCGACA
>JACPGF010000069.1:7601-10965 GCA_016182615.1 Ignavibacteriales bacterium | reverse complement strand
GTGTTTTTGCATATCGGTAAACAAACGGATTTCCTGCGCCCCGCCAGTCACCAATCTCCCGGTCAAAACCATCAACTATTAAAACCCGTGAAACACCGGGAACATTTCCTACCGAGAGGACATTTGACCAGTTGCTTTCAGGGAATCCGGTGGTATTAAGCACAGCCGATACCCTGTAATGCCCTGTGCTGTTTTGCACCGGTATGGTAGTGCTTTGTTTCGTAACAACCGCTTCATTTTGAATCATCGACCAGTTCACCCCGTCTTTTGAATTATAGACCCTGTAACCTTTAACGTTAAGTGTATCAATCGTCCAGGAAAGCATAATTTCTGACGGATTTTTTATTTTAGCACTTTGCAATACCGGGCGTTTTCTCGCGTAAACAGTCTCCATATTATTGTAAAATCTTGGAGCATAGGTAACCAGGTCTGATGGAAGATATGACCAATACGAAACTCCCCAATCCCTGCCGGAAGATTCAACAACTTTTAAGCTCCCGTTCGGGCATTTTTCAATGAACATCCGCACATGTCCAACCCGGTGGACTGCATCCCCTGGTTTCAGGCTGTCCCACGCCGTGTATAACGTGGTAATCGAGGGCATTCCTGATGTGGAAACATGGCTGCTTAGCTGCCAGCAGCGGCTTAAAAAACCGGAGCAGTCAACACCAACAGATGAAGATGAAACCCCTGCAGTGTGAATATCACCTGCGTATTTACCCTGTAATAGACCGGTACTAATCTGTGCCAGCGTGTTAAAACCACCCCATTTGTATGGCACTTTCGCGTTTGCCCCAACTATTAACCGCGGCGGAGTTTTAACAGTATCACCATCTGGTGCACGTACCGCTTGCGGGACAAGGTTTGCCGTACTGCAATTATACTTGTAAAGTTCATACGATTCACCCAAGCGTAACGCAAACGAACGGCTTGCAGATGCAGTAACATTTTCCGGGGTGCCGGTTTCAGGCTCGCTTACCGGAACTTCGTTGTTGTAATGTAGTTCATAGTTAAACAATGCGGGATAACTGTAGTGGGAGCCTTTGCATTCCGCTAATCCGCTCCAACGGATAAGTGAGTAGCTTTCTTTACCGGTGAGCAAATGATAAAAATTACCCGACGAATCCACGGAAAATTCTTTAATGAGAGTTAGCCCTTTTATCATTGGTATTGCTAAAGTTGCAGTCAGCTCTCCGTTAATGTTATAAACCCGCAATTCCCGTTCTATTGCAAGAGGCACTTCAGATTTGTAATACTCGGCAATAATGAATAGATGACCTGCTTCATCTATCCCGGCAATATCCACGGCAGCAATATTTCTGCCGGTAGTAAACTGTTTTTCGGTAATTATTCCTTCAGAATGTATGGTTAGATTAAAACTTTGGCTGCCGGTCAGGCGCAAGGCAATTTTTTCGTTCTTGGCATTTATTAACACCCCGTCTTTTTCAAAAAAATCACACGCACTGGTATGGAAACACTGTTTTTGTACCCCTTCAATGGCTTCCTCCTCATGAATTACATCAGCATTAAGAACTGAGCCAAATGCATTTGCCCGCATATCATTTTGCCGTATCAGTCCGGTTCGGTTAACAAAATACACATCCGGTGCATCATACGAGCAAAACAGCATACCATCGGTATTGGGTACAAAAGAAGCAATACCGTAAATGCCCGAGTTCTCCTTCCGTATCTGAAATGGTAACGTGGAATAGCTGCCGGTGAGCAAAACATTAAACTGTGCTTCTTGTGAAAAAGTGCATACTGTTAAAACGGCAATAAAAAAAAGACGCATAGTGTTTCCGGTACAAAAATTGAAATATTACACAATCAGAAAATACAATGAAATGCAGATTTTCTAAGTTAAAAATAAAAAAAGAACGGCACAAAGTTTATTTCAACTCTGTGCCGTTGGAAGGAAGGAAGTAGAGTACGAACTAAACTTTTACTTCAGCGATCTGATCGTTTTCATCAGTCGAAAGAATTTTCTCGAGATCGAGGAGAATTAGCAGCCTGTCCTCGAGCTTAGCAACCGCGGTGATATAGTCGGCTTCAATACCGGCAACCAGTTCCGGTGGTTTTTCAGTTATATCTTTAGAAATACGGAGCACTTCGCTTACCGCATCTACAATAAAACCAATTGTTTTACCGTGAATTTCCACCACAACAATCCGCGTGTTTTTATCCTGTTCTTTTTCAGGAAGCCCGAGGCGTTTACGCAAGTCAACAATAGGAATAACCCTGCCCCGTAAATTTATTACACCCTCAACAAATGATGGTGCATTCGGTACGCGGGTAATCTGGGTCATCTTGTTTATTTCTTGCACTTTTAAAATGTCAACACCAAATTCTTCCTCACCAACCTTAAAACTAACTAACTGCAACACTTCGGAAGAATCACCTTTTGAATGATCAAGCAATCCCATTGTTATCTCCGTATTTTATTTATCTGACAATTATTGGACTAATTAAGCCGCTTGTATGCTGCACCTGTGTGCAGCCGGCTATTGTTATTTTCCAGTTTAAACTTTTGTAATAATGTTTGCAAACTTTGCGTAAGGCTGTACAAACTTTCGGCTGAACCGCTAATTTGCTGAATCGTTTGCGCTGTTTGCTGGCTGATATTATTAATCTGTTCAATATTTTTACTAATCTGCTCACTTGTAGCCGCCTGTGCTTCGCTTGCCGAAGCGAGGGACTCCATTTTATGAGAAGTATCCGAAGTCATCATGATAATTTCCTGCAATGCCTCGTTCGCGTCACGCGCAAGGGCTTTGTTTTGCTCAACTTCCTGAGTTCCTTCCTGGATAACATGAACAGCCTCTGCAGTATCGCGCTGAATACTTCTGATCATACCGCCAATTTCCTTGGTTGCTTTTGTTGTGCGTTCGGCAAGTTTCCTTACCTCATCTGCAACCACAGCAAATCCACGACCCTGTTCACCTGCCCGCGCTGCTTCAATAGCCGCATTAAGTGCCAGCAGATTGGTTTGATCGGCAATTTCTTCAATCACTTGAATGATTTCACCGATCTGATCGCTGCTTCTGCCCAAGCCCTGGATAGTATTAGCAGATCGGACAATCACTTCGGCAAGCCTGTTAATGCCAGTTATGGTATGGAGAACGGTTTCACCACTTTGTTTAGCCTTAATCCCTGCGGTTTTGGCATTCGCGCTGGCTGTTTTAGCGGTTTCAGCGTTTTCAACTATCATCCTTGCCATATCTTCTATCGAAGAGGCAATTTCTGAGGTCTGCATACTTTGTTCTGATACCGATGCTGCTATCTCTTCGGTACTTTCTGATATCTCGGATGCAGATTCCAGTAACTGTGAGGAAGTTTGTTGAACATGCCCCAAAGCACTATTAAG
>JACPGF010000069.1:4736-7591 GCA_016182615.1 Ignavibacteriales bacterium | reverse complement strand
TTAACGTTTTCCTGAATAAGGCGGTAATCCCCTTCGTATTCACCATCCATTTTCTCAGTAAAATCACCTTGCGCCATTAATTTAAAAATATGCTCTGCTTCAGCCATCGGCTTTATAACTGCCTCAAGTATCGAGTGAATACCCTCGATAAATATTCTCCAGCTTCCTGAAAATCCTTGTGCATTACCCCGGATAGATAACTCGCCCCTCCGGTTTGCATCGATGAGTTTATTAACTTCGGCGAACAACAGGTTTATGGTTTCAACCTTTTTATTAAAAGCAAAAGCCAGTTCATCATTTTCTGACGCGGGGTTAACCATTTCGAAACGTCCCTCGGCAATCCGCCGTGCTGCATCAATTTTTTCAACTTGGGCAGTTTTTACTTTTTGTAACTCCCTCGCGAGCATTCCAAACTCGTCTTTCGAAGTTACTTCAATTTCAACCTTGTAATTTCCGGCCGCGAAATGTCCCAGTATCTCTTCAAATGTTTTAAGAGGACTGGTAATAGCGGGTGCTAACCAGAATATCGCGATGAGCAAAGTAAGGGTTCCGAAAAGCATTCCGACAACAATAAATGTAACGGTCATCGACAAACGGCTTTCCAGCTCTTCTGAAAGTGTTACATTTTTATCTTTTAATTTCAAAAAGATACTATCGAAATTTTTTGAAAGTGCATCGCCAACCTCCTGCCCGGAAGTTGTTGCAACAACCGCGGCCATCTCGAAGTCTTGCGTAAGGCCTGCACTCATTATTGCATCAGCAACTACATTTTTATAGTTCTTCCATATTGTTTTGGCTTTTGCTATGTCCGCCGTAACCGTTTCATCACCCGTATAGCCGGATAATTTTTCCAGAAGCTCATCAATTTTCTTTTTCTGTTTTGTTACAACATCCACATACGATGGGAACTGGGAAGAAAAATCTTTAATTGAAAACTTCAGTAAATTGAATTGAACGCTCCTGTACTCGGCAATTACTTCCTCGAGAGCATCTTTTGGCTGATTAACTTCTTTATCAATTTTAGCCCTTGATTCTTTAAAAAACCGCATCTGCAACAAATCATTAGCAACGATAATTGTTGAAATTGCAGCAATAATCAAAAATCCGAACTGTATTTTCCGAACGAACTTAACATCCTTAAAAAAACTCATAATTTCTCCTGTTTTCTTTACACCGCTAGCGAAGTTTAAAATTTATTGAAAGGGATAACTTAACTTTTGCATTTTCTCCCTTGGATTTGCCGGGTATAAATTTAACTTTTTTAACAGCCGTACAAGCGGCTTCATCACATCCGGCTCCGATTCCTTTTACCACTTTAACTTCATCAACGCCGCCCTTTTCATTGATATATGCTAAAACGAAAACTTTTCCTTCGATACCTGCTTTTTTCGCGATTTCGGGATAAACAACGTTTTTTATCACATCGGCCATTCCTCCGGCAGGGGCTGGCATTTCTTCGGCAAACGGCAAATAGTCTTCGTCATTTGGAAGTATCGTAGAATGAACCGTAGTTCCATTCACATATCCACACATCCCTGATAATATCAACAAAAACATGATGAACCTTTTCCACGTTGGTTTCATGGTTTGCTACTCCTATATATATTGTTTGTACTCTACAAATGCATTATCGAAACATACCTTGTTTGAGTTTAGCCCCCCGTGCTATTTTTTTTATTTTTCATCATTTTGCCCCGAAATTTTGGAGAATACAACAAATTAAATACATTATGATAGTAGTTTTTACAATTCATCGAGGTTGAATATGCACACCATTACGTACTTACTCTCCGAACACCTTAACACAAATTTAGAAAATAAAATTACCGGATGGTCTAATTCCGGCATCATCAAGCGGATTTGGGATAAAGACCCGTTTGTATGGAAAAGCAATCCACAGGAGCATAAGGAATTAGCCGACCGTTTGGGATGGCTGCAATTGCCGGAAACGATGTTAGACGAAATCGCACCCCTCATTTCTATTGCCAATGAGGTAAAAGAAAAATTCAATAAGGTTATACTTCTCGGGATGGGTGGAAGCAGCCTTGCGCCTGAAGTTTTCTCAAGAGTTTTTGGCAGTGCACCGGGTTATCCTGCTCTTTCAATTATCGACAGTACACACCCCGCGGTAATTGAAGGCTTTCTTGAAACACTTGACTTGGAGAAAACTATTTTTGTTATGGCAAGCAAATCCGGCGGCACATCCGAAACAAATTCGTTCTTTTACACGTTTTATGAAGCCTTGCAAAAAAAAGGGCTGCATGCCGGCGGGCATTTTATCGCACTAACCGACCCGGGCACTAAACTCGAAAAATTGGCAAAAGAAAAAGAATTCGCTTATATCGTCAGCACTCCGCCTGAAGTCGGGGGTAGATATTCCGTCCTGACACCATTTGGCATTCTGCCTGCCGCGCTGATAGGCATTGATATTAAACAATTTTTAACCGCTGCATTAACCATGCAAAAAAGCTGCGGCCCTGATGTGCAAGATAAAGCCAATCCGGGATTGTACCTTGGTCTGCTGCTTGGTGAACTTGCAATGCAAAATGTTAACAAGATTACTTTTATAACCGGTAAAGAGGTGGCTCTTTTTCCTCAATGGGTAGAGCAGCTTGTTGCAGAGAGTACAGGCAAGGAGGGTAAGGGTATCCTTCCTGTAGTTGATGAACCAATTGCTGATATTTCCCATTATGGCACGGACAGGGCATTTGTATTTTTACAGATGAAAGAGCATGTATCGGAAGAACTTGAAGCTTTTAAACAATTGCTCTTAGCAAACAAATTTCCTGTTATTAGTATTGAACTTGAAAACGTTTATGACCTTGCCGGTGAATTTTACCGTTGGGAAATGGCGA
>JACPGF010000069.1:0-4705 GCA_016182615.1 Ignavibacteriales bacterium | reverse complement strand
TGCTTCTGTGGTACTTGGTATTAATCCTTTTGACCAGCCTGATGTGCAGCTTGCGAAAACACTTGCCACGGAAAGCCTTGAAGCATATAAAGCAAGCGGCGCACTGCCTGTTGAAACACCACTTTTTGTTGAAAAAAATATTAAATTCTTTGGCTCGGTAAACGGAACAGACACGCGAACAATACTGCTTGCATTTTTGCAGCAGGCCCAAAAGGATGATTATGTGTGTTTACAAGGATTTGTCCCATACAGCAGTAAAACCGATGAAGCGGTAGCAAACTTCCGGAAAGCTTTGTTAACAAAACTTGGTTTGTGCTCAACCTTCGGATACGGGCCCCGTTTTTTACATTCAACAGGGCAGCTGCATAAAGGCGGCCAAAATCAAGGGCTGTTTATACAGCTAACCGATGAGATAAGCAAGGATATTCCCGTCAGCGGGCAGGGTTATTCATTCGGCACCCTGATAACGGCCCAGGCACAGGGTGATGCGAAAGCCCTTATCAGC
The DNA here is from genome assembly GCA_016182615.1 of Ignavibacteriales bacterium. Classification (GTDB taxonomy): domain Bacteria; phylum Bacteroidota; class Ignavibacteria; order Ignavibacteriales; family Ignavibacteriaceae; genus JACPGF01. Next base: position 4,200 of record JACPGF010000069.1, on the reverse strand, counting down.
CGGAACCGGAGATTTCTTAAGCTGCAAATTAACGGTTCTGTTGCACCGGCTCTGGACATATTAACATCTGCACTTTAACAATTTAAAAGGGCGTTGACATGGGCCATAACAAAGCGATTTTCGAAATAAATACCCGGGTATTTCTTAAACGTTTCAAAATTGAAGGGCGTGAGGCAACAATTGCGGATATTCCCGAAAGCTACTGGTCTGCACTCTCTCAAAAGGGCATCGGTTATATCTGGCTGATGGGTATTTGGGAGACATCCGATGCCATTATTGCAAAATGCTGTTTTGAATCCGGACTCATTCAGTCTTACAGCAGGGCGCTTAAAGATTGGACCCGTGAAGATGTTATCGGCTCACCGTATGCCATTACCCGTTATTCGGTTAACCAAAATATCGGCAGTGTAAAAGATCTGGAAACTCTTCGTGAAACTTTACACCGGAATGGTTTGCAGCTGTTATTAGATTTTATCCCGAATCATTTTTCGGCTGCAACACCTTATCTCGATTCTAAACCGGAAGTGTTTCTCCAGTGCTCGGAAGAACGTTTCCGCGAAGACCCGCACACGATATTTAAACACGGTACAGAAACCATCAAATATTTTGCCCATGGCAGAGACCCTTTCTTTCCGGCATGGACTGATACCGTTCAGGTTAATTATTGCAGCTATGAAGCCCGTAAATTTATGAAAGAGCGGCTGAATGAAATTGCCGGTTTATGTGACGGCGTCCGTTGCGATATGGCAATGCTGCCGTTGAACAATGTTTTCCAGAATACATGGGGTGGATTGTTAACTGAAAATGGCTTTAGCAGCCCGATTTCCGAATTTTGGTTTGATGCCATAACCGAAGTAAAAAACAATTACCCGGGTTTTTTGTTTATAGCCGAAGCATACTGGGATCTTGAGTGGAAACTGCAACAGCTTGGATTTGATTATACCTATGATAAAAAACTGTACGACCGCCTTAAACATGATAAAGTAACAAGCATAATGGGCCACTTGCATGCCGATATGGAATTTCAGGCAAAAACCGTTAGATTTATCGAGAACCATGATGAGGAAAGGGCGATGCATGCTTTTGGCAAAGATAAATCACTTGTTTCAGCGCTTCTCATTCTTACCATTCCCGGGATAACCTTGCTGCACGAAGGGCAGTTTGAAGGAAAAAAAATTAAATTACCCGTGCAACTCGGCAGGGAACCTCAGGAATTTTCCAACCAGCTGCTTTATGAACTGTACGGTAAACTGTTAAAACTTTGTGATTCGGAGATTATTCATCAGGGAGAGTGGTTCCTTATGGAACCAATTACCTCGTGGCCGGGTAATTACCGGTTTGAAGATATACTTGCATACGAGTGGCGTTTTCATGAGCATCATTTGTTGATAGTTATTAACTATGCTTCACAAATTTCGCAGTGCAGGCTGCAGCTTAATCTTGAGGGGTATGATGAAAACTTTGCGCTGAAAGACCTTTGGAGCGGAATAGAATACCGCCGCTCATCCGAAGATGCACGCCGTGAAGGGCTGTACATTGAGCTTGCCCCGTGGCATTTTCACATGTTTTTATATTGAGCACTTAGGTTATAAGGCACTGAAGCAGCCGGGTTATTGTTGTAAGCCGGCAGAAATACTGCCCCTGTTTAACAGTAATAACGGCATGCAACGGAATGGCGTCAATTTGTTCCATTTTTTGAAACCAAAAATTCATCATTGCATAAATCCACTTTACATTCGCGGTACAGTGGAATAAATATGCAGTGTTCCTGTTATTTTCATCTCCTCCCAATAGCACATCTAAATGATTTGGTTCAGGTGCCAGTCATAATTTATATTTCATACGCTGGCAAAGCCAGAAACGGAAATCTGTAACTACTAATAGTCTTGGCGAAATACAGGCAATTATTATGCATTGCCCCGAATGGGGCTAAATCTGAATTGTATTTTTTTAACGAGCACCATTTTCTTAGTTGTGAAAACCTACCCGACCTTCATGTCAATGCTCCAATTATGAAATCTTTTCACATTTGAAATTGATTTAACTGTTTATGTAATAATTCAGCTCCCATAGTTCCTTACTCCAAATTCCCCCCGGTTTTGTATATTTATCCTTTAGATTTTTTCAATTTCCAAGCCATTCCAATGAAGATACTTGTTACCGGCGGTGCGGGCTTTTTAGGTATTAACCTTGTCCGTTATTTGCTAAAAAAAAACCACTCGGTTATTTCGCTTGATATAGCAGATTTTGATTATGCTGATTGCAAAAATGATATTCAGATAATTACCGGGGATATCAGAAACAAAGAGTTATTAATGCAGTCATGCCAAGGGGTTGACATTGTAGTGCATTGCGCCGCTGCATTACCGTTATACAAACCTGAAGACATCATGACAACCGATGTTGACGGCACACGGAACGTTCTGGAAGCTGCCGAAGCAAATGCAGTTAAACGGATGATTATGGTTTCATCAACGGCAGTGTATGGAATTCCGGATCATCACCCTCTGTACGAGGAAGATACTCTTCAGGGCGTGGGCCCATACGGCAAAGCTAAAATACTTGCTGAAGAGGAGTGCGTAAAGTTCCGCGAACGCGGTATGTGTGTTCCTATTATCCGCCCTAAATCTTTTATTGGACCGGAGCGTTTAGGCGTGTTTGCTTTGTTCTACGACTGGGCAAAAGACGGCAAGGGGTTCCCGATGATTGGCAATGGCAGCAACCGCTACCAACTGCTTGATGTTGATGATTTGTGCGATGCCATTTATCTTGCCGCACAATTGGACAGGGACACAGTAAACAGCGTGTTTAACATCGGGGCAAAAGTGTTTTCTACCATGAAAGAAGATTATCAGGCGGTTTTGGATTATGCCGGTTTCGGTAAAAAAATTTCGGGTCTGCCGGAAAAGCCGATAATTTTAACGTTACGGGTATTAGAAGCGTTGAAGCTTTCGCCTTTGTACAAGTGGGTCTATGAAACCGCATCGAAGGATTCATTTGTTTCAATCGAGCGGGCAGAAAAAGAGCTTGGGTATGCACCAAAATATTCGAATAAGGATGCGCTCATCCGCAATTACCAATGGTATCTCGAGAATCTTGATTCGTTCAAAGATACAAGCGGTATCTCGCACAGGGTGCCCTGGAAGCAGGGAATTCTTTCTGTGGCAAAAAAGTTTTTTTAATTACGTTACTATATACATACAGGAGTCCATAAAAAATGGAAAGCAAAAAAGAATTATTACGCGATGTGATACAACATATCGATATCAAACAACACGATGTGACAGCATTTGTTGATTCAATGGAAAAGATGGCGTTTCAGGCCAGCAACTTGTACAGGGCATCTAAAATTTACGAAATGATGGTAAAGGAAAAAGACTGCGCCGTGATACTAACCTTAGCCGGCAGCTTATTCAGTGCCGGACTGAAAAAAGTTGTTTATGACCTTGTTATGAACAATATGGTTGATGCAATCGTCTCCACGGGAGCGGTTATTGTCGATCAGGATTTTTTCGAAGCGTTAGGCTTCAAGCATTATATCGGCACACCATTCAGTGACGACAATCAGTTGAGGGATATGCAAATTGACCGTATTTATGACACCTACATTGACGAAGATGAATTGCGTGTATGCGATGATACCTGCGGCCTGATATTCGACAGCCTTGAGCCCCGCCCGCACTCTTCACGCGAGCTGATATGGCACATGGGCAAATATCTTGAAGATAACGGCGGCCCGAAAGTTGCAGACAGCGTTGTTTACGCGGCATACAAGAAAAACGTCCCCATCTTCTGTCCCGCGTTCTCCGATTGTTCAGCAGGATTCGGTTTTGTTATGCATCAAACAAAAAACCCCGATAAGCATGTTTCTATTGATTCGGCAAAAGATTTTCTTGAACTGACGCAGATAAAAATACACAGCAAAGAAAGCGGTATTTTTATGATTGGCGGCGGCGTTCCGAAAAACTTTACACAGGATATTGTTGTTGCTGCAGATATCCTTCAGGAAAACGCACCGATGCACAAATATGCTGTGCAGATAACCGTTGCCGACGAGCGTGACGGCGGGCTTTCAGGCTCAACCCTTAAAGAGGCAAGTTCATGGGGTAAGGTCGAGACAACCTACGAGCAAATGGTATATGCAGAAGCCACGATAGCCATGCCATTGGTTGCCGGTTATGCCTATCACAAATGCGCATA
>JACPGF010000484.1 GCA_016182615.1 Ignavibacteriales bacterium | reverse complement strand
TCAGTAAGGGTACCAATCTGGTTAACTTTAATGAGAATAGAGTTAGCGGTCTTTGTGTCAATACCCATTTTAAGGCGTTCTGTATTGGTAACAAACAAATCATCACCAACCAACTGAATTTTGTGCCCGATTTTTTCGGTGAAAAGTTTCCAGCCATCCCAATCGTCTTCAGCTAGGCCGTCCTCGATTGAAATGATGGGGTACTGAGTAGCCCAGTTAACCCAAAAATCGACCATAGCTTCTGATGAAATTTCGGACTTATCCGATTTGAAGAACTGATATACTTTTTTCTCGGCATTATACATTTCACTGGTAGCAGGGTCAAGTGCAATACAGATATCTTTACCGGGTTTTAATCCGGCTTTTTCAATTGCATCCAAAATAACTTCAATTGCTTCGACGTTTGATTTCAGGTTTGGTGCAAATCCGCCTTCATCGCCAACCGCGGTGCTGTAACCTTTTTTCTTAAGAACACCTTTCAATGTGTGGAATACTTCGGTGCCCATTCGGAGTGCTTCAGCAAAATTGGGGGCGCCGACCGGCATAATCATAAATTCCTGAAAATCGACATTATTATCCGCATGGCTGCCGCCGTTGATAATATTCATCATTGGGACTGGAAGCGTTTTCGCATTTACGCCGCCAAGATAACGGTAAAGTGGTAAATCCATAGACAAAGCGGCGGCTTTAGCAACTGCCAAAGAAACGCCAAGAATTGCATTGGCGCCTAATTTCGATTTATTCGGTGTTCCGTCGAGTTTAATTAACTCGCTGTCGATTAATACTTGTTCAGTAGCCGGGTAACCCAATAATGCATCGGCAATAATCGTGTTAACGTTGTCAACAGCTTTCAAAACGCCTTTGCCTAAGTAACGGGCACTATCACCATCTCTCAGTTCGCAGGCTTCGTGTTCGCCTGTCGAGGCACCGCTTGGTACAGCAGCACGGCCAACTGCACCGTTTTCGAGAACTACTTCTGCTTCAAGTGTTGGGTTTCCGCGTGAATCGAGTATCTCGCGGGCGGTTATGTCTTCAATATATAACATACATTTTCTCCTGTGTAAAGTTATTGTGTATTACAAATACAAATTTACGGCAACCAGCTCTCTTGAGCAATTATGGCTGCGGGTTATTTGTGTTAAAATCATCTATCCATTCATTATCGGGTGAAATAAGGGGGACTCCGGTGACCTGTCCGCCAAATCCCAGATGCCGTACAGCGAATGAGTTTATTTCCGTTGTTTCTATCGATTTGAATACGTCAGCATTAATCGAAAATCCGAATTCCTTGGCAAGCTTTGCCGTGTAGGCGTTTAGTTTTCCTTTAACCAATTGCGATTTGAGCTTGTTCCCAATCAATTCTTTCATTTCATCATAGGTCTTCTTTGGATACTCAATATAGTCGGCCTTTTTGCCTATGCACTTTATAACAGAATAGCCATCGGCGGTTTGTATTGGCCCGTATATTTCACCAACCGAAAGATTTGCAGCAATTTTTCCAATTTCACCGTGAAGATAAACCGGAAAATATCCATATTCTCCGCCGGTCTTTTTTGTCCATGAACGTTTATTATACTGCCGGGCTAATTCAGTAAAATCTGCATCAGATTTCGCGAGAGCCAACACTTTTTGTACAATTTCAAGGCTGTCAGTCAGTATTTCAATAATATTAACCTGCTTTGGATAGTGCAATTCCTTAAAGTTGTTATTATAAAAGTTTCTGATTTCTTCTTCCTTTACCGTAACAGAATCCATAAACCGGTTCCTGTTTAATGCATAAAGATAATTGTCTTTCCAGAGGTTAACATCGTCGATAACTTCCAGCCCTTTATCCAGTCCAAGTTTCCGGCCTTCCATCGCGAGTATTTCCGCCTCGATAAACTTGCGGGTGCGGGCATTTAATTGAGCAAATATACCCTTTAATGATACATCAAACGTTTTGAATCCTTCGAAAGCAGTTAAAAGGATATACGATTCTAGCGAATATCTTTTACCTTCAATAAAAGCAAAATCCAGCATAAGGGTGTCGCGTGGGATAGATTGCAGCAGATTTAACACATCATTCAATTCCATAGCAATTGGTGTGGCATCGTCTATTTTAAAACTGATTTTCTTCTTTTGTAGGACTTGGGAAAGATGAACAGCGAATACCTTTAAAGGTTTGGCATGAACATCAAGTTTTCTTCCTTTAAAAAAGTTCAAAAAGTATTCTTGGAAAACATGCCCTTCTTTTCTTTTTTGCGCAACAATTTTTGCCTGCTTAACAATTTTATCTTCAGGGTCGTTTGTATTTACCAGTAATTCTTCGGTAAAATTTACTAAAGTAAAAATATACCAGCCTTCCGGGGTTTCGATAGGTGAAGTGAAACCATAAAGGGGAAGGTTATACAGACTGTCTTCGATGTCTTCGGCCATCTGACCGTGCTGGATTTTCTGCGGTACTACTTGTCCTTTCGCCAGATTTGTAATAGACAGAACGGTATCAAATGCTATACCCGAGTTGAGAAGTTTGTAATAGTTAAAGATTTCTATTGAATCTTCCGAATAAAGAAATTTTACGTCCAGAATTTTCCGCTGCCTGTCAATAGCCCGTTTTGTTTCTTCAACT
>JACPGF010000068.1 GCA_016182615.1 Ignavibacteriales bacterium | reverse complement strand
ACGCGTGTGCAGAAGTTGATTGAAGCCGGGTATGTTACCGTAAACGGCAAGCTGGAAAAATCAAATTATAATGTCCGGCCGAAAGATTTCATAGAGATTACCATTCCCTGCTCACCCCGCCCCGATACCACAGAACCTGAGGATATCCCAATAACTGTAGTGTATGAGGATGAATATTTTATCATCATCAACAAGGCTGCGGGAATGGTTGTGCACCCGTCTCTGGGGCATTTTTCCGGTACGCTGGTAAATGCATTGCTGCACTATTCGGATAAGTTGAGTGAAACAACCGAAGATGACCCGCGGCCGGGAATTGTACACCGTATTGACAAGGACACGAGCGGGCTTTTGGTTGTGGCTAAAGATGAAGTGACACACGCGAAACTTTCAGCCCTATTTGCCAAGCACACCATTGAACGGGAATATTATGCGGTTATCTGGGGAAGGCTTAGGCAGCAGGAAGGCATGATTGAATCGTTTATCATCAGGAGTAACAGGGACAGGAAAAAATTCATGATGTCTGCAACGGAAGGTAAGCACGCTACAACCTATTATAAAGTTCTCGAGGAGTATGACTTTCTTTCGCTTATCTCCTTGAAACTCAAAACAGGGCGCACACATCAAATACGTGTGCACATGTCTGGTACAGGTCATCCGATTTTTGGTGATGATTTTTATGGCGGAAGGGAAATCCACGCGGGCACGCAATTACCTAAACTCAGGGCGAGAGTTGATAACCTTTTGGAATTGATGCCCAGACAAGCGCTGCACGCAAAAACACTTGGCTTTGTGCATCCGAGAACCGGAGAGATGATGCACTTCGATAGTGCTTTGCCAACTGATATGCAGCAATTATTGGATGCGGTAAGAACTCAACAACCAGGAATGGATATTTCCTAAAAAACGCAATGGCTTAAAATTTTTCGCATTGCCAAACCGGGGTCAGCATCGCCGGATCGTTGTGGCGGAAAATTGCAATGCACGTGCCCATCGGAAAAGTTTTCTTTGAACCGTATTCGCTCTGTAATTCTTTAAACTCATTAAACCTTACCAGCACTCTAACCTGTTTTCCAACTGTGATGGTAGTTATATCCTCTCCGATATTGGCCTGCTTTGTATGCGGGTGATCCAGCTCCATGATCATGTTAATGGAACTTTCTCCGCTATTACCCGAAACCTCCAGGAAGGTATCCTTATCTAGCAAATATTCTTGTTTTATGATTGTGACCGAAAGGCAGAGCACTTTTCCACGGTATTTTTCAGGGTTTTTAAAAAGCTGACGGCTTGAAATATCATATTCCGCGTTTTTAATAATCGGCTTAAGATCCAAACGGCGGGGGCCAACAGTGCGGACATTTCTATTGATGCCATCGTTCTCAAAATCGAAGACGAAGCACGAGGAGAAGGCAATCGAACAGAAAAAACAAAAAAGCAGGAGATATTTCATTCAAAAAATCCGGATATTGTTCAACAAAAATAGGGCAAATTATAAACATACAAAAAAAGTAATTTTGGTTGGCGGGCATTTTCTTTGAGTGTTAAACGGTATATATCCTGGATACAACCATCCGCGACTACGCTTACCCATGCCGGTTGCGACGGGCACGGGATAATCCATCCGGGCTTAACGAACCAGAAATATATTGAGAATAATTTTTCAGGAATAATATGAAGATATATTTTGACGATATAAGAACACCGCTCACCACTGACCGCGTGGTTGTGCGTTCATACAAGGAGTTGATTAAACTGATTGACAGCGGACAGGTGACTGAACTTGATTTGGACTATCATATTGAGGCAGTAGCCGAAAATGCCGGTTATAACGGAGAGAGTGTTCTGGATTATCTTGAAAAACAATTGTTCACTAATCCGCTATTTAAACTTCCTGATATTTATATACACACCTCGGATGCAGGAGCCTCGCGGAGGATGCGGGAAAAAGCCGGATGGCTTAACAGTATTGCCGAAACATCATTTAACTACAGAAGAAAGTAACTTCCTATAAAAGGAATGTACTGTCAATTAAACCCCCACTCTATTTGGATTGTCTATACAAAATTAATTCTTTGTGAGCCATGAAGTACTTTCCCTTTTTAACCGTAAGCATTTTGTTATACTGCTCTGATAGTCCGCTCTACGGTCAATTATCATATCCTGTTCCGTCTGGTGTGTATTGCAGTTGTGGACCAACCCTTGCAACCGGGCAGGGTTCAGTTGCCCCGGCTATCGCGGCCAAGCCCTTTGTCAAGGGGATTCTTGTCCGTATAGAATGGGATTTACTGGAACCCACCGATAATAATTTCAATTGGGTTCAGCTTGATACGCAAATAGCGAGAGCTAAAAGCTATGGAAAGAAAGTTGCACTGGGAATAGTTAATGGCAAAGGCGCACCCGGCTGGCTCTACGCGATTGCGGGTGTACAGCCTGTGGTTTATAACAACGGGGCAGACACCATTCCTCTGCCTTGGGATACTGCTTATTTACGGCAGTGGCAAGAGCTCATCGTGGAAGCAGGGAGGCGTTACTTGAATGATACCACTATTACACTTGTACATATGACAAACAGCAGTTTTAATGGGTTCGAGTTTCAATTGCCGCCAGAAGGCTTAGTAAACTGGAGCCTGTTTCAATACACTGAACAGAAAATAATTGATTCGTGGAAAACCGTTATTACAAGCTTCGGTGCCGCGTTTCCTCATCATTATCTTGATAATGACTTTCATCCCGTATTTCTCATTTCATCTTCAAGCAGCACACCCGCGGATTCGGTTTACACGTTCGCGCGTGGAAAAATCGGGCAGCGCTACGGCGCACTGGCGGCATGGTGGACGCAGAATAATGTGAACAATTATCCTTTCAATATCAGGGGCTTCTCAACTCGGCTCAGGAAAGTTTTGCTACCGTGCAATTCGCCAAAAACGGTACAAATGACTCAGCCGCGTTTGGGCCGGGAGGCATGCCCGGAGCTTTATCTAAGGCTATCGCTGACGGCATTGGTTATTGGGAAATATGGAATCAGGATATTTTAAACAGTAAATTCGATTCTGTGCTTACCGTAGCGAATAACCTTACAACCGGGATTGGTTCTGGCGGATATTCTGAGGGCAATCAGTTGCCTGCACAAATGGCAATTGCCAATTATCCCAATCCGTTTAATCCATCCACAAATATTCATTTCAAAGTTACGGAGCGCTCCCCTGTGGGAATCACAATTGTGAACACACTTGGTGAAGTGGTGGCAGATTTCCATCAGGGAATACTTAACCCGGGTGAATATACTGTCCGTTGGGACGCCGTGGGAACAGCCTCCGGCGTTTATATTTGTGTGGTAAATACCGGCAAAAGGATGCTGGCAAATAAAATGCTCCTGAAAAAATAGCGATTGTATGTATTACGGGCTAGTAGGCTGTGAAGGGATTTCATTGTATCCGCGACAGAAGGTACAGGCTGCCTGAACTATATCTTTTCTTTTTTTGTTTATGCAATTAACAAGGAATGAAAACTGAGATAATAGTTCTTGTAGGATGAAGACTTTTAAAGGAGAAAAATGGACAGACTCGTACAAATCAGCAGTGCGGAAGAAATTCTGCCGCGTTACCGCAATTCACCAATAGCAGACCTGATTGGGTATCATAACTTTAACAAGCCGTTCGGGGTTTATAATACTGCGAGCCTGCTTATTGGTATGTGCATGGATAACAGGAAGCAGATGCGAATCCCGGAAAATTTCGCGTTTATCATCCGTGCGGGCGGCGCAAATTTGCGGTATAGCGAGTTCAAGGTGTCTTATGCAATTGCGGTTGGCGGCATAAAGGCTATAGCACTTATCGGTCATAATAATTGCGGTATGGTAAACCTTGTTGAAAGAAAGGATAATTTCATCTCAGGGTTGGTTGAGGGAGCCGGATGGGAAAGAGATGCAGCCGAAGAACACTTTATGCAATATGCTCCACAGTTTGAAATCGGGAATGAAGTGGATTTTACTTTAAGTGAAGCCATCCGTATGAGAAAGCGCTATCCAAAGATTATGGTTGCACCGCTGCTTTACAAAATAGAAGACGGCATGCTGTATCATATTAGAGATTCAACTCTCCAACCCTTGATTCAAAAAACTCCACCGGAATTTCAGGTGACCCGTGAACCTGAAATCAGTGTAAGAGGGTACAATTATATAGTTGCTTTTGATATTATTTAAGTGTACAATAATAGTTAAATTACCTTGTTGAAAGGTAATAACAACAATCTCTCTTGAGAGGCTTACTTTGAAACGGATTTTTTTATTTTTTATTATTATAGTATATCCAAATTTATATTTTGCTCAGTCAGGTGCATGGCATCCTACGGGGGCGGATACGAGTTTTCCAAGAACGCTCCTGAAAAGTTCTGAAATTCAGAGTGTTCGAAATTCACTGCTCAATTCCTCGATACTGCCCTTATATGCTAATATATATAATAGCGCATTACTGCCAATTCCCAGTGGGAATAGCGAACAGGAACGCTCAGCAAAAAGCCACATAGCTAAAAATGCCGCCTTTGTTATATTGTTAGGTAAGAAATATGCTGATGGAGCTATACTTGAACTTCCGGGAACTGAATCGGATACGCTTACCGCAAAAGTTATAACAATACTTGAAACATTTCCTACAGATATAGACAGAATAACGGTTGAAAACCCGGCAATATACGACAGTTGGCAGTGGCGCAGTAAACAACTGATTGACTTTGCAATTGCTTATGACCTGCTGCGGGGGAGCGGGGTGCCTGAAACGTTATTGACAAATGCACAGGGCAATATACAAGAATTTGCCGGGCACCTCTGCGATGAATCAACACGTCTTATAGCCCCACCGGTTTATCCAATAAGTTTTTTTGATATCGTATTTAATAATCACTCGATAATGACGGCTTCTGCACTGGGCATGGCCGCGGTGGTCATTAATGATGCAGTTAGTTCTGAGGTTACTCAGCAGCCTCTTACATGGATACAAACCGCGATGTGGAACATTGAAAATATTAATTTTCTTGATGTGAACAGGCAAAGCAGCGGCACCGGACTTTATGGTTATGCAGAGGGGCCCGGATATTTGCGGTATGGAATGCTTAATTGTCTCCCGTTTTTACGGGCTATGGGCAATTTTGCACCGCCTGGTCCACTGCAATATGTTTATAAATCGGTACTCCGTACAATACCAAACCCATATAGTGACAGCCGTTATGATTCGCTGTTTGATTGGATTGCAAAGATACGTATGCCCGACGGCAGGCTGCCCACGATTGAAGATACTTATGCGGATTCTTATTTTACCGAACTCGCTTTATGGGGCAAATCAATATTTATATGGCCGAATTCCTATAGTAAGATTAACACCTCGAATGCCTTGGGTTTGCAGCTGACTTTTGCTAACCTCGATTTGCGGAGTAATTTTATCGCTTCACTTCCGGTCGAAGGGATTTCGACTGACAGCTTATTCCAAGCATTACCAGAAAGTGGTAATCTTGTGTTCAGGTCTTCTTCAGATTCCAATGCACTATACATGCATGTTACCGCTAAACATGGAATTGCCCGGAGCAACTCGTATGGGCACAATCAGGCGGATGTAACAAGTTTTTTAATATACAGCAAAGGTGAAGTTCTGGCATTGGATCCCGGTTACATTAGTTATGACCGGAGGGGTGAAACAGGTAATGCCCAAAATCACAACATGATACTGGTTGACAATAATGGGCCGACGATTGGTGATCCGCAATTTTCAAACGATGCCGATGGTTATATCGAAAACTCTTTTGACAGGGAAAACTTAGATTATGGTGAGGCAAGAACAAACTATCTTTCAGTTGATATTAAAAGAAATTTTTTATTCATAAGAAAAAAATATTTTCTGAATGCAGATTTTGTGTCTTCAACTTCTGAGCATAATTATACATGGCAGATGCATGGTTTTGGTAAAGAAGGAGGATCCGCCAATTTCGATGGAGTCTTTTTAGATAATCTGTCAAACAGTCAGGGGCTCTGGAAAAAAGGGAATGAATCGATTTTGGCTCATGTGGCAGTCAGCGGCAGTGGCGCGGTTTTTACAAAGGTAGATAGGCTGCATGAATATGATTATAACTCTGCCCGGTATCATACCGCTATGTATGTAACTAAAACCGGAAATGATACCGTAGAATTTCTTTCGTTTTTGTATCCGTTTACTACCCAATCCATGCAATCCCAAACACTTGTGGTACCTTCATTGACAGCAATTAAAATAACTGATGATACCTATACGGATGTGGCATTTGTGCAAAGAGACACCATTTTACAAACAGTCGAGAGTAGTATCTCTGCACTGCCCGAAAACCTGTATTCCGATGGTAGCCTAACCTTCTTTTCTTTTAATAACCCGACCGGGGAATTTGATCAATGGTTTGTTAAAGATGGTAAGAACGTTGGCTTCGGTACAAAAAATCTTGCAGCATCGGATACAAGGGTTAATGTAGCTGTTCAGAAAAATTCCGAAACTCTTTTTACCGGCTATGCGAGTAGAGCATGCAGTATCTCATTGTACCTTAACAGGGCCGTTTTAACAGTAAGCGGTAATAATGTTACCTCGTGGTCTCAAAATGACCAAGAATATGTACAACTCCATTTAGCGGGCAGTTCATATTTTACGGTTCAGGTTGAGGATATTTTACCAGTTGAACTTGTAGCATTCAAAATAATAGTAAAGAATAAAGAGATTGAATTGCAATGGCAGACAGCAACCGAGCTAAATAATGCCGGATTTGAAATACAAAGAAAAAATATTGGTGAAAGTTGGAAAGCAATTGGTTTTGTGGCTGGGGCAGGCAATAGTCAGGTTGAAAAAAAATACACATTTACAGACAGTAAACCTTCGGTCAAGAAATCATTTTACCGGCTAAAAATATTGGATAATGATGGCAGTTATACTTACAGTCCTGAAGTGGAAGCAAAAACAGAACTTCCACAATTATATGCGTTGTATCAAAATTTTCCGAATCCCTTTAATCCCGAAACAAAGATAGAATACTTTCTGCCATATGAGAGTGAAGTTAAAATCATCATTTCAAATACTGCCGGGGAAACTATTGCTGAACTGGTAAACAATCGGCAACCCGCAGGTTATTTTACCGAAACGTTCAATTCTTTTCAACTGACTACCGGAGTGTATTTAAAATGAAAGGTTCGCCGTGTACCATTATGAGTAATCAGCTGCAGAATTCAACTGGTGTGTTTACATTCGTAAACCAACAGAGAACGCATCCCAATTCTTGTTAACTACTGAAACATACAGCCGGGATATAAACAATTTCTTCCTTACTCCGATAATAAACTATCCGGAATTTTTTTTTCGAGCAAAAGAGTTGATTGGACACAAGCTTAAATGAGTTTTTCGATGCAATCCTGCTTGCTTCCGATTTGCTGATTCTCAATTCGCCTAACCACAAATTTTTCACTAAAAAACGAACAGAACAATTTGCTTATAGCATAAGAATACCGGAGTCCAACATGAAATGGCATATTTATTTCTGTGCATTCGTTGCACTTTTCCCTTCAATAGTCATTGCACAGGCTCATCTCAATTTAAAATATACCGATGGTTCTGATGGCAGCTCGCAAATCGTGTCACTAAGTAAGATAACTTTTAGCACTAATGGTGAACAAATATATTTCCACCATAATGAACTGGGCTTGGTGGCAAAAAACACAAACGCTGTACAGAATATTACTTTCAGTGATATTCCTTCAAGTACGCCCTTACCGGTTGAGTTAAGTTCTTTTTCGGCCGCTGCTAAAGAAAATTCTATTATGCTTAGCTGGGTTACTGCTACTGAAGTCAATTCATCTAATTTTCTTCTTGAACGGAATAGCGGCCTGTCTTGGCAGGTGATTGCAAATATAAGAGCAAGCGGAAACAGCAACACGGTTAAAAATTATTCCTTTACCGATAAAAATCTTAAAATTGCAACATATCAATACCGGTTGAAGATGATTGATGTGGATGGGAGTTTTAGGTTAAGTAAAATTGTTGCGGTTGACTTAGCCGCGCCAAAAACGTTTTCGGTTAAACAAAATTATCCCAATCCATTTAATCCTTCCACGATCATTCGCTATACGATTCCAAAAACCAGCCGTGTGGACGTACAGATTTACAATGTACTCGGGGCGGAGATAAAAAGCTTGTACACGGGTATTCAGGAGCCCGGATTGTATTCTCTTGTATGGGATGGGAAAAGCAACTGTGGAAATACTGTGGCGAGTGGAATCTACCTGTACCGTATTGCATATAACTCAACCGTTATAACGAAAAAAATGTTATTCGTGAAATAAGCGAGGAAAGAAAGCAATGAAAAAAATTATCTCTTTAATCCTGCTCGTAGCCGCTGTTTGTGCCATGTATCCACAAAGCACTACCAGAATATTAAACATCAATAAAAATGGGGTGCTGGCTGAACAACACAGGTTAGATCAAATTGATAGTATGTATTTTACAGACATGCCGGCTTTGATTTTAGCCTCACCGGCTATTGCCGACACAGGTTTTCCTTCAACGGTTGTTCTTAGCTGGAACTCGTTTGCCGGAGCTGAAGGGTACACACTGCAAGTGTCATCGGACAGCACCTTCGCAAGTTTTACCTTTAACCAATCCGGGATTACCATTACGAGCCAGACAGTATCCGGGCTGGTTACCCCTACAAAGTATTACTGGCGTGTGAGGGCAACATTAGCGTATATAAGCGACTGGTCTGAAACATGGAATTTTACTACCACGGCATGGGGACCGTTTAATTGTGGAACCAGTATGGTAAGGGTTGATGGCAGGTATTATCACACCGTGCAGATTGGTTCGCAATGCTGGTTTAAAGAAAACCTTGATGCAGGCACCATGCTGCAAGGCTCCGAGAACCCAAGCAATAATGGGATAATTGAGAAATACTGCCACGGGAACAATGCAAACAACTGCGCCACGTATGGAGGTTTGTATAACTGGGATGAGGCTATGGGGTACGTTCTCACTTCCGGTGTACAGGGAATTTGCCCGGTTGAATGGCACTTACCCACGAGCGCTGAATGGGATGTACTTGTTTCTGCTGTAAGTAGTCATGGAAATGCAATAAAGGAAATCGGCCAAGGGACGGGCAGCGGCGCAGGCACGAATACGAGTGGATTTTCGGGACTGCTGGGTGGTTACCGTTACAACTACGACGGGTTTATGGCTATCGGAAGTTATGCAAAGTTTTGGAGTTCCACCGAGTATAGTACTACATCGGCTTATTTCCCCTCATTTGTCGGAACCTCAGATTATTTTGGTTTGGGGAGCTATTACAAAAGTTATGCCCACAGCGTGCGCTGCCTAAGGAATTGAACCGACATAGCTTGCATGAGTACTGAAAAACCTAACGGATATTGTTGAACTACATTGAAAATTAACTATGTGTAATTCGGTTTAACACGGTTCAAAAAAATAAACAGGAGGTGTTTTTGAATTATTTTGCTTCTTTGTATGTTGTATTTAGAAAGCAATAATTGAAGCATATGAAACGAAGAAAATTTATACTCTCAACTTTAATAGCTGCCGCCGGTGCACCAATATTAAAAGCCGCACCTGCCAAGGGGTCTGAGCCGGAGGTTTGTACGCCCACCCCTTCCCTTTGGAAGGATGATGATATAAATATCGCCTGGCTTGGCCACTCGACAGTACTGATGAAACTATTTGGAAAATTTATATTAACAGACCCGGTTTTATACGATACCATCGGTGTAAACCTGATGGGATTGGTAATCGGGCCCACCCGCTACTCTCCTATGCCCCTTGAGAGGAATGCAATCCCGAAACCTGATATCGTGCTGCTATCCCATGCGCACATGGATCACATGGATACGCGCTCTTTAAGTTATTTATCAGAAAAATATCCCGGTGAAATAGATTGTATTACTGCATACAATACGCAGGATGTGATAGAAGATATGCCCTGGAAATCATTGCGGGAAATTGACTGGGGGCAGCAGGCATTTCTCGGGGATATACGCTTTAAAGCATTGCAGGTAAAACATTTCGGCTGGCGTTATCCCGGAGAGAAAGACCGTTCCCGCGGATATTTTGCCGACGGGCGGAGTTATAATGCCTATATCATCGAAAAAAACGGAAAGAAAATACTTTTCGGCGGCGATACGGCAATGACTGACTCGTTCGCGAAAGCTGATGAACAGGTCGATATTGCTATCATGCCTATAGGTGCGTATATGCCTTGGCGGTTTAATCATTGCAACCCGGAAGAGGCGATGCAAATGGCTGCCTCGATGCAGGCAAAAACATTTATCCCGATTCACTGTAACACATTCAGGCAGGGCATGGAGCCGGTTGAAGAACCGGTTCAGCGTATGATAGCCAATAAAAACAGCCATCAGATGGAGATTGGCATCTCGAAAATTGGCGAAACATTTAATATGGTGTAGCACGAAGCGCAGCTTCGTATGGCTCCTAAGTCCAAGTGTCGGGGCAATTAATAATTAATAATGAATAATGAGGGCAAATTCAAAGCGTAAACCGGAGTGTATTGTATTAAAAGAAAATTATCAAGAGACTAGTGTCGTGGCAATGAATAATTAATAATGAATAATGAAAAATGAGGGCAAAATTCAAAGTGTAAAAACGGGTGTATTGTATTAAAAGAAAATTATCAAGAGACTAGCGGGAAGTAATATCTCTGCTATTGGTATGGCATAGCAAAACGACACCCCAAAAACCTAAAGTTCCGTAGTCCCAGCGGGACGAAATATCTATAGCAAAAACGGCACAAAACAAAGCTAAAGTTCCGGAGGAACGAAATAGATTTGCAAACGAAAACATCTACCATTAAAATTTGGGTAACTACTCAGCCGAATATATTTGTCCCGAAGGGACTGAATCTCAATAACCGCGGGTGACAACCCGTGGAGAGTGGGCTAAAAAAATCACGTCCCCGAACGGGGGCGAACTGACCTACTTGGGAAATTATTGTCC
>JACPGF010000067.1 GCA_016182615.1 Ignavibacteriales bacterium | reverse complement strand
ATTCGGTTACTTTTACTGGCATTGCATCATTTTTTAATGCCCCAACCAGTACATATTATCTTGTGATAAAAGGTAATAATACTATTCAGACATGGAGCAAAGCAGGGGGTGAATCTTTTGCAAAAGGTCAAGCGTACGCCTATAACTTTGACTCTGTTCAAACGCAAGCCTACGGGGAAAATCTAAAATTAGTTAATTCTCACTGGTGTTTATATTCAGGCGATGTAAATCAAGATGAAGTTGTGGACTTCTCAGACTTAATGCTTGTTGATCAAGATTCATATTATTTTACCAGTGGATATGTCCGCACTGATATTAATGGTGATTTGTACGTGGATTTTTCTGATTTGACACTCGTGGATAATAATAGCTTTAACTTTATTACAGTAATCCACCCGTAAAAAAATTCTCTTCTATCCATCCTGATAAAGCTCGAAAGAGCTGGGCTGCCCTTTGACAAGGCAGCTCCTATTGCAAAAAAAAAACGGAACCTTTTGGTTCCGTTTTTTTAATTCTTTTCCTGATATTGTTTAGAGAGAACCTCTAATTTATTCAGGATTTCCTGTAAACCTTTCTTAAAAAATAAAAGCTGCTCCTTAAAATTTTGCTTATCATCCTGATGGGATAGACTTAGTTGAGAAGTTAAAAGATACCGGTCACTTTTGTGAGCCAAGGACAAATTTGTTTTTAACTTCGGAAATCTAATAAATTTTAATTCACTTTGTAATTTTGCCGAAAGATACTTACTTGCAATGATATTTTGCCGCATACCGATAAATTCAGTATGTAACCGCTTCACATCAAATCCGGAAACAGAATGATAACTAAGAACTTTATCCACATTCCGGATATAATCCTCAATTATAAAAAATACATATCTTAGTTTCGTTTGCACTTTTATCACTTTTGTTATACAACATTGAGTTTAATAACCACATACTAAGCCCAAGTCATAAAAGCAGCAACATGATAACAATGAAATAATAATAAAACACCTCAAGTCATAAAGGTATTTAACTATAATTCAATGTTTGACTGTCATATTCTAAGCAACAATATAACAAATATTTCAGTCGAAAAAAAAATTGCTCATGTAAAATGTGACTTAAATCATAAAATTGACATGGAAATAACCTCAAACCCGTTGAAATTCATCTGTGGGTGTGTGTCCGGTAAAAGTAATTTTCCTTATTGCCTTATTGAATACATAGAATCGGGCTACCGTTATAATCTTAAGAAGTCTATCGTTCCGGATTTCCATCATTCAGCAAAAAAAATAGTTAAAAATATGAAAACCAGTATATTACTGAATGAAAAAAAAGAAAAGTTTAAACTCGTTACTCATTATAAACTATTCCTATGCATGAACTAATTTCTGTTGTTGCCGGAGTTGCGATAATCCAATTGATCCTGTTCACTATGTTTCTCTGGTTTTCCGGGAAAAGGGGAGCTAGGCCTCAAACAGCGTTAATTGCTTTTCTTGCAGTTAATATAGCCTTTCTCACCGGTTTTTTTATTACATGGGTATTTGAACATTCTCTTCTCATAACGTTTTTCGCCCGAGTATTATTCACAACAGGTTGGTTTTTTGGACCAGCCTTATATGCATACTTGTGTTCACTTACGTTTGATAAGAAAATTACGCTAAAAATGGGTTATGCTACTATTCTCTTCGCCGCGGCATTCTATTTGATGATTCAGATCGTGGATTTATTTCATCCCGGTATACTGTTAATTGGAAGTATCCGAGCTACAACACTCACTATGCTGTTTTTACATATTCAGATTTTTTATTTCATGGTTTTAAGCCTAAAGCGGTTAAATGCGCACCGCATTCATGTGCTAAATTTTTACTCAAATCTCGGTAAACACTTGCTGAATTGGTTTCGTGTAATTGTTTATGCATTTATCGCGATGTGGTTCATCGATTTTTGCAGCTTGCTCGGAAATATTTTTTTCCAGATCCCCGCTGCAATTAATATTGTAATGACATTTGTTTCTATCAGTATTAATGCCGTTTTTGCAAATCTCACCATCTTTAATGGATTGCAATATCCACATTTATTTTTGCATAAAGAGGAAGAACCAAAACAAACCACAGCAGAATCTTCACTTCCCCCGTTTAATGTAGAAGCATTAAAAAAGAAATTGACGGACGCGATGCAGCTGCATAAACTGTATCTCGATCCGGGTATAACGCTTGGATTGCTCTCTGTTAAGTCCGGAATCAATACGAAATATCTCTCACAATTGATAAACGAACACATGGGGATGAATTTTTACGAATTTATCAACTCTTACAGGATTAAAGAAGCGGAAAAAATGCTGTTATCTGAAGAGCATGCTGAAAAAACCATATTGGAAATTCTTTATACTTGTGGATTTAACTCCAAATCGGTATTTAATAATGTATTCAAAAAGGCAACGGGAATAACACCAACAGCTTACAGGCGTAAAAAGAACTTTATTTACGGGTAAAACAGTCTTTTTAAAAGGAAAATATAATCCGTTCCATCTAAAAAGTCGATTTTCAACTTTATTCCGGTTATTTTCACTCCTTATTAAAAATATTAGGAGGTTCTTCATGGCTCGGTTAATTGTAGTGTTGTTCTTGTTTTTCTCTTTTTCACCAATGGAGTCAAACGCAGCGATTCTTAAAGTACCGCAACAATTTCCATCGATTCAAAGTGCAATACATGCAGCCGGAACTGGCGACACGGTACTGGTTGCACCCGGCAGGTATTTAGAGAATATTAATTTTAACGGTAAAGGTATAACGGTTGCCAGCAATTTTTTGTTATCCGGCAATCAGGAAGATATTATAAACACAATTATTGATGGCAGCCAACCGGTTAACCCGGATTCTGCAAGTTGTGTAAGAATATACCGAAGCAGTGCCGCTTTAAATGATACATCCACTGCACTCATAGGGTTTTCAATAACCGGTGGTAAGGGGACAGTCTGGGAAGATGAACATAGTCTCGGCTCATACTACCGGGAAGGTGGAGCTATCCTTATTCAGTTTATGGCTCCAAGGATTCTTAACAATATTATCTATTTAAATGAGGCATATAATAAGACCTTGATAGCCAGCGCAGGTGGTGGTGCTATCCGGTGTGGTGATGGCAACCCTTACATTAATGGAAACATAATTTACAAGAACAGGGGAAGATATGGTGCCGGTATCGTTTTTAACTATTCAGGCGGAACCATATCAAATAACATAATAACCGGTAACTATGGCGGTGAAGATTATGGCGGTGGCGGTATTTGGATTTTAGGAAATAATGCAAAGCCAATCCTTGTTAATAATAATACTATTATTAGAAATAAGTCAGTCACTCGCGGAGGTGCAATGTGGTGTACCGGGACAGCGGTTTCAGGCAATAATAATATACTTTGGGGCAACACGGGATCAGTAAGTGCACAGATCCACAATTCAAGCTCCACAGTTACCATGAGGTTTAGCGATATACAATTTGGTTTAACTGGCACTGGCAATAAAAATGTGGAACCTGCTTTTGCAGACAGTACCTTTAAACTTGCCGCAGCCTCCCCGTGTATTGATGCCGGGGATTCAGCTATAATTTACAACGATGTGGCAATTATATCAGGGCAAACACAAGCAGCGCCTCCTTCACAAGGGACTATACGAAATGATATGGGAGCTTATGGAGGTCCGGGTGTTTTAAAGCTGTCACAAATAATAACCGGGACTGAAAATCAACAAGAAATGCAACAAAGCAGCTCGTTTTACATAATAGGTAACTATCCAAACCCTTTTAATCCATCTACTAATGTGTCCTTTTCTATTCCAAAAGCCAACGATGTCAGTTATTCAATTTATACGGCTATGGGCAGCCTGCTGATGAATCAGGAGCTTGGATTTTTACCTGCCGGAATACACTCGTTTCCGGTTAATCTGTCTTCAATTGGCCGTCCGGTTTCTTCAGGGACTTATTTTGTAACCATTAGAGCAGGCGAAAAACTCCGGACTATTAAAATGCTTTTACTGAAATAAAATCATTCATCAGGGAATTCAGTCACTTAACAACTGCTTTTTCCGTTCATACTAAGTTAATGGTGCAGGCCGCTTGCAGATAGTAAATTTGCACTGTACTTATGATTAATTAGTTTGAAAGGATGTTGCTATGAAGACCAGGATTTTATTCGTTTTGTTATTAAGCACGGTTATTGTTTCTACCGGTTTTACGTTCGCAAGTGAGCCAGCTAATGTGAAGAGGGGCTCTTCACAAATCGAGCTGAATTTATTAGAAGGTATTGAAATCCAAAATGAAGATGTGCAAGTCGGTTCGGCTTATTATCTCGGAGAAATGAAATCCTACAAGGCTGTTCTGCCGTTAATGAAACTTTTGCATGAAGGTTCTACGGAAAGCATCAGGATTAGCGCTGCCGCCGCACTAATTAAAATTGGTGAAAGCCGTGGAGTTTTTGCGGTAAAACAGAACGGGAAATTTGATGATAGCGAAAAGGTACGCCGCATGTGCAGAGTTTTCTACGGCGACTTTCTCCGGACGCATAAGGATTAATACGGAAAATAGTAACATCAAACATTATTTTTGAAAAGAACACAACAACAAACACTATAAAGGAGCGTTGGCAACATGGGGTCGGCGTTCCTTTTTTTATTTTCTTGAGCCATGCATAAAACCTCGGTATGGCAGAGCCGATTGCACCGTTATAAAAGCATCTTTATCAATTTGTTCTATGGTTTTTATAACTATCTTTTGCT
>JACPGF010000486.1 GCA_016182615.1 Ignavibacteriales bacterium | reverse complement strand
TATATGTCTGTGGTGTCATATTCCATTCCGTACGGTCAACGGGTTTTCCGAGCCGCTCAAGGTTACGGTTAAACCAGAAGATATTTATCTTTATATAATTACCCATAAATGAAGATTTATCAATATCAAGTTTAGAAAAATCTTTCCATGTATTAGGGTAACCAACTTTTTTGATGATGGCATTAAGCTTTACCATTGCTTTTGCTTTGGTTTCATTACTCATCCAATCAAGGTTCTGTATCCTTTCACGGTATGCAAGGATAATGTCATCAACCAGTTTTTCATAACGCTTTTTTGTAGCGGTTGAATAATACTTTTGCACATACACCTGGCCTAATAATTCACCCATGCCGCTCTCTACAGCATCAAGCATCCTTTTCCACCGTGGCCGTTGTTCTGTTACCCCGCTCATAATTGTTCCGCGGAAGTGAAAGCGCTCGTTAGCAAACGCGGCAGGCAGTTTATCAGCAAATTCATTTAATAAATGCCAGCGCAAATATGCTTTCCACTCGATAAATGAAAAATTAGCAATTGCCTTATTTAATTGCACAAAAAACTCAGGCTGCCCAACAATTAAACCATCAATTTTTTTGGCTCCGGTTATGGAGAATATATTATCCCAGAGTAACAGCGGGGTTTTTGCTTGTAGTGCTTTAACTTCCATTTTGTTGTAATTTGCATAAGGATCGCGTAAATCTTCCAGTTTACGCGAAGAATCAGCGAGAAAAGTTTCCATTCCGAAAATGGAGAGGGCGTGCCTCTCAGCGGTGTTATTATCTACTCCTGACAGTGCCAGCATTGCCGCTATATGTTTTTTATATTCTTCCCTGATGTTTTGGGTTCTTGCATCGTTCCTAAAGTAATAGTCCCGTTGCGGAAGTCCCAATCCCCCCTGCCAGAGATACATTGCCCATTCATCACTATTCATAGCATCCTGATCAACAAAAAGATTAAACCCGGCAGTAACCCCGATTTTTTGCAATTCAGCAATTACTGCAATGATGTCTTTGCCTGTCCGTATCCGTTCGATTTTATCTAGATATTCCTGTATGGGTTCCAAGCCCTGTTTTTCAATAAGGGCAGTATCCATGCCAACAGAGTAGTAGTCACCGATTTTTTGCGTACTGCTGCCCTTTGCGCCGTTAGCTACCATTGATTCTTCCAGTAATTTTTTCAGCCGGGTGTAGGTTTCTTCCTGAACCAAATTACCAATGCTCCATCCCTGCTCACTTGCGGGTATCGGATTGTTTCTCATCCAAGTCCCGGTAGCATATGCAAAAAAATCGTAACCGGGGTTTACCGATGTATCAATCGCGGATTGTAAGAAGTCCTTTCCCATAATTGATTGGGCAAGGGTTATATTCCCGGAATAGCATAGAAATCCGAAAACGAGAACTGAGAGCAGTTGTTTTTTCATTTTAATTCAAGTGTTGATTTTTAAGGTATTTTCATTTCGAAATGCAAGTTAATGAGATATTAGGAACAATGGAAAAATAAAAGGTATGAACAGTTAAATAACCGGATGAACGGGGAGAATGTAGAATGTAGAATGTAGAATGTAAAATGAATAATAAATAATGAATAATGAATAATAACAGATAATTATTTAACAACTTGTTTTTTCATTTCAATTTTTGTTTGTTTGAGCACCATTCATGGTGCTTTCTTTTTACCAGACCCATCATTTACGGCGGGGGAAGGAATATACGGAACCTCACAGAACTTTGTTTTTTTACATTGCTTCATCGGCCTGAAGGCCGACGCGGGCTGCGAAAAAGCCCCATCGAATGGGGCTCAGATTGGAGTACTAAATGTTATTCACACTAAATTTAAATAGTAGTGCAAAAAATGATACTATTTATTCATACCGTAAATGTTATGGGAAATGAGTCTCCAAATTTGCAAATGATTCTTGTTTGTTGTGTCATTCAACGCATTTTTTTATGTATTATTCACTATGATTATAGGTACCTACTTTTTTAAAAATATCGAAAATTTCACCGAAGTTATTTCGTAACCAAAATTTGTTTTTAACAAATTGATATCCGAAAAAACGAATTTTATTTTAATCTCAGCGAAAAATATATCAATAACTAATTTTTGCTGGGAGGTTTTTATTTCATGCAGGGTGCCGTTTCTTGCAATCATTGAATCGCAAAAATTTGCCAGGTTAAGACATTGCCAGTTTTCGCTGCGACGTGAGCCGTTCAAATTAAAAAGCAAATCCGTTTTCTTATCATTCAGTTTCAAAGCAATCGTACTAAATTTTTGTTCTGTTGCATTGTATTTGTTAAATTCAATATCAGCAATGACGTTTTCAAAGCCGGAAATATTTAATTCCTCCGGTTTTTGTACGGAAATAAGGAAATAATTCGATTGATACGCTTTGTCGTATTTTATACCCATTAAAGCCATTAACTTTTCGGGTTCTAAATAGGGGTTTATTTTTTTTTCGTTTTTATCGAGAATAGGAACACTAAACCATCCCTCAATTTTCTCAAAACCATGTGTTTCACGCAAATATTCTAAAATTTTATAGATTTTTTCCTGATCCTTTTTATTTAGAGTCCCACCGTTTTCTATAACTTTGCCTTGGACTAGTGTTTTATTTGCAGTCAGGATTTCTGTTAGCCGTGTTATCTGATTATTCTCGGCAATGTTAAACAAGCTTAAAGGGCCATAGGAGATAAGCAACAGTATAAGCGTCAAGGAAGCAGGAATCATTTTAATATTTTGTCGTGAACCAAATAAAAAATATACTGAAATAAAAAAGAGCCAGGCTGCAATAATATACCCGAGTATCCTGCTTTCTGTTAAACCGTAATTATCAACTCTTTCCGAAAGTGCTAATACAAGTATCAATATCAATGGAAGCAGAAGGATCAGGAACCATTTCCGGAAAGTTTCTGACCAGGCATTTTTTAACAACTCTTTGTTGGGGGAGAGTAACAAATTTGTTAAAAAACCTAAAACGGCAAAACTGATAATTAACCGGCTCACCCAGCCTTGTGGCCAGCTCCAGGTAATCACAATTTTGCCAACATAAATATATAAGATAACGGCATAGACCAGAATAAGGGAAGCAAGGATGTACTGTGCAAAATTTTTTATAACACGGGGAATTTCTGCAACTGTAAGATTTTGAAAGTTATTTGGAATTCCTCCTGCAAAATAAAGCGTATTGAAACCTATGCATATTACTATCCATAATTGCATATATCGTTGGTGGATTATGTTAAAACCGAAAAGGCGGTCCAAAGCTAGGAATGAAAGTGCAAACCCCGCATAAAGAACGTTTGAATAAATAAATGAAGTGCCCCATCTTGAAAGCAGTGTAATATTGAACTGCCAAAACCCGTTTGCATTTTTTATCCCGGAGAAGGGTACAAATGACACTATAAGATGAACAGCCGCCAACAATAACAAAAACCGGATATGGTGTTTAGAGACAGCATTAATAAAATTCTCTGGCAACAGCATAAAATAGATTGATAGAATGAGAATCAAAAATATGAGAATACTCATCTTTTTCATTCTGCCAAGTGTTTTTGTTTCAGAATACAATTCAAATGACAGCATTAGAGGCGCACCAAGTATGGCTGTTAAAAAAAGTTTTACTATTAAAGAAGGTGTTTGGTTATCCAACACATTGACAACCTGAATACCAGAAATAACCGCTACCAAAAGCGCTGCCATCGCCAAAGGAAACCTCCCGATTGGCGAAAGTGTTTCGTTGATAACAATTTTTAAAGTCGGGAGCTTCATGTTATTACCATGTAATTATGAGTAGTTATTTTATGTACAGACTAAATATTATTCAGGCAGCCATTTACAAAAGTATTAGTTTTTGTTTTCATATAAATACAAAGTTATTTCTTATCCATTATAAAAAAACTTCCTTGTTTAACTTCAATTATTTTTAATTGTGAACCGGAGTAATGATAGATAATCGGACTTCAAAAGTCAAACCAAAAATATTTAAAATTTTAGGCTCCAAACGGTTATCATAAAATTTGATTTGCAATAAAATGGGTAATTCTTTAAGCTTGTAAAAACAGTCATTGGGAAACCGGTCAAATTAGTGCATAGATGCTTTGATTGGATTGTTTTCAACTTGTCGTTTACGGCGGGGTAGGAATTTAAAAAACCTCAATAATTTTCAGGTGCCATCTATTTCTTCATCGGCCTGAAGGCTGACGCTGGTTGTGAAAAAGCCCCATCGAATGGGGCTCAACGAGAATTACCAATTATAGTCTTGCTTGTAAAGTATGCGTTATATTTCACTTATAACTCAAAATTCTTAACTCATAATTAAACGACTCATTGTTCCAGCAAGAAACCTTCAGCCAAATCAGGTGTTACGTTTGAGAGGAAACGCGAGGGTTTTGAAAGTGTCGTGCCGCTTTCGCGGTCGAATATATTCATGGGATAAATAACATACAGGTTTTTCTTTGCCCGGGTTGCTGCTACATACATCAGGCGGCGCTCCTCTTCCATTGTCTCTAAACTCTCGGCAGCGCGAGCCGAAGGGAAGAAGCCATCAACAGCGTGAATAATAAATATCGTGTGCCATTCAAGGCCTTTTGCAGAGTGTATGGTGCTCAGCGTTAAAAACTCATCCTGTTTGTCTTCCTCACCTAATTCAGTTACACTGTCAAGCGGGGGCTCAATTGCCATATCGGAAAGCATAGTGTCGAGTTTTTCATATTTCTGAATCATGTTCAGAATGGTATCAATATCCTTCTTCCGCTTTTTGTAATCATCATAATACTTATCCATAAAGATTGGAGTGTAATACTCGATAACCAGTTCAGCCATTTCTATTGGGCGCAATTGCTTTTTGTGCAGTGTAAAAATAAGCTTAAACAGCGGGAAAAGTTTTTCCGTTATTAACCCCTCTTTGCTTTTTTCCGGGTCGCGCTCAAGGTTTATTTGCCCGTTTTCTAAAGCATGGAGAATCTTCTGTGCAGTTTTCGGACCGATACCCTCGTGCAATAACAAAATCCTGTACCAGCTTATAACATCTTTGGGGTTAAGCGCTATCCGCAAAAAGGCTAGTATATCTTTAACATGGGCTGTTTCAATAAAGCGAATGCCGCCTACTTTAATGAACGGGATATTAGCTTTTTGGAGTTCAATTTCCACATCAAACGAATAAAATGAAGAGCGGAAAAGTACGGCAATCTCATCAAGGGGTATTCCCTCTTCCCGCAAATCCAGCACTCTTTCAACAATGAACTTTGCCTGATACTCTACATTGGGTGCTGCTATAATCGCGGGCAGTTCACCGCTGTCTTTTCTGCTGAAAAGCAGTTTTTCATATTTCTGTACAGCGCCCTCGTAAACCCGGTTTGTAAAGTTTAATATCTCCGGCGTGCTCCGGTAATTTTCTTCGAGCTTAATAATTTTTGTGCCGGGAAACAGTTTAGGGAACTGCATGATATTCTCAAAATTAGCACCGCGAAATGCATATATGGACTGTGCATCATCTCCAACAACCATAACGTTATGGTTGCTTTGCGCCAGTCCCCTTGTTATTTCCGATTGCAAGAAATTGGTATCCTGATATTCATCAACCATCAGAAATTTTACAGAATCCAGAAGAGCCTTAGCGGCAGGTGTGGGCTCATGCAAAAACCGGTTCAGGAATACAAGCATATCATCATAGTCGAGTAAATTGTTTTTATACTTGTACGCGGTATAAGCGGTTTGCAGCTGCACAATCCTGTCAAGCTCTTCCATAAAGTGCGGGAATTGTTTAATAACAATATCTTCAATTGTTCTGCCCGTGTTAACTGAAAGCGAAAATATTTTAATCAATGTAGCTTTTAGCGGAAAGCGCTTTGTTGCAGACACTACCTTGTTCTGATTCTTCAGCAGGTTAACCACATCCTCACTATCTCCCTGATCGAGGATAGTAAACGAATTTGCCAATCCAAGAGTGCTTGCATACCTCCGTAAAGTAATATTTGCAAAGGAATGAAATGTCCCGCCATTAATCCCGTCACAACGGTCATCAAGCAGAAGTGATGCACGGTTGACCATTTCCTTTGCGGATTTACGGGTGAATGTTAGGAGTAGAACCGATTTGGGGTCGTATCCTGATTCAATGAGATGCGCCAACCGGTAAACTAACGTGCGGGTTTTACCCGTCCCGGCACCGGCTATTATAAGATAACTCCCCTCCTCGGCTGAAACCGCTTCGTATTGGGCAGGATTTAATAAATTCTCATAATCAATTGTATAATTTGCTTTCCGCAATGAGATTGCAGTCTCATCAGAAAAACGTTTTAGTTTAATTTTTTGCATATCAGGGTATTTTATCTAAAAAGGTAATGAAGATGGAAAATTACAAAAATTGTTGCTTTATTACCGGTAGAAAATTTGGTATAGTATGTTATATTTTTTGCCGACTATCCCCCATGCACCTTCTTTAGTCCATCTCTACAAAATCGATATAAGCTGTTACCCGCGAATCTGATGAACAAATAACGCTGCACGGTTATAAGGTATGGTACCCTTTACAGGCAAAAAACCGCTCTTAAGAAAACGTAAACTAAATGAGTGAAATTTGGTTTGATTATCTTTGCGCCCTTCGCGCTCACTTTGTGTCTTTGCGTTTAGATGCAGCTAAAACAACTGGGATAAAGACAACAGCCAAAAAAAATTATATACACGTGCTCAAAAGTAAATCGATTTTTGC
>JACPGF010000066.1 GCA_016182615.1 Ignavibacteriales bacterium | reverse complement strand
GGATTAGGGTAATTCTGTTCAAGAGCAAGTTTTTCCGGTATGCCTTTGCCTTCATGAGTAATACTGTTTGGTGTATAAGGGAAAATATTCATGAGTAAATAATCGATGCTGGCGCGCCATAAACCCCAGCTGTGGCCTTCCGGCAGTTCCATCCAAGCCATAGAGTAACCTTTCGCGATTACGCTATCCCTGAACGGCCGCATCATCTCATAGACAGATTCGTATGTACCCCAGACCGCGGAGTATTTGATATTCTTTTTTATTCCGCCCATTATCAGTGTCATCGCTTCAAAATTATTCGGTTGGAAAGCAGAAGAATGCAAGCCACAATTGCCGAAGACATCTGCATAATTATAACTGATTAAAGCAGAAATATTTGCACCATAGGAATCACCAAGCACCAGTCTATTCTCTGCCATTGCAAATGTCCGGTAGTTTGCATCCACCCAGGGTACAAGTTCGTTAACAAAAAATTGCTGGTATTTGATTCTTGTGCTTCCCGCGTATTCTTCATTCCGGTTGTTTGGTTTAACAAATATTCCAATTACTTCAGTAATTTTATTACTGTCAATCAGGTTGTCCAGCACATTTACAGCCGAGGCCAGGTCAACATATTCATACCCATCCTGAAAATAAACAGAACGATACCTTTTACTAGTGGTGTTATATCCAAAGGGAAGATAAATTTTTATTTGATATGTTGTACTCATTGAAGTGCTGTATAACGAGGTTGTAATAACACTCCCCTGTTTTGTTTGTGGATAAGCTTTAATCTCCCACGGCTGTACATAAGCGGGCATTGCCAGTTCGCTATTCGGACCGAATCCGCCGCTGACTGTATTTGCGTTAAGCGGGTCAAGTATCCAGTTTGAGCCATTGAGTATAATTTTATAGTCCAAACGTGCATTTGGTTCAAAGGTACGCGAATAATAATAGAAATTTGTCCCCGAGACTTTTGTCATCTGCAGCAAGCTGCCCCACCCGTTAAAATCCCCAGATACCGCGGCTGAATTAACGGCACCATTGTATATAAATATTGTATAATTATCTTCGATGACAGGAACACGCCTGCTTCGGTGATAGTTTACAAAACTATCAACTGCAGTAGCTTTTGCGCTGCCTTGTAAGCTATTTACGTACGAAATAAAACTTAAAAAATTGGTTTGCCCGGAAATACCGGGTGCCAGAAGTGTAGTAAGTACAAATACAGAAAATAGTTTTAGTAATTTCATAGACATGGTGATAATATTTGGAATAATCTGATGCGATAAAAATAGCGAAATTATTGATTAGCTGTTACTATTTGAGCAGGATGGAGAAGTTAAAAGTTGAGAATATTTGTCCATTAAAAAGCAAGAACCCCGGCAAATTGCCGGGGTTCAAAAGTTCAAATTGAAATTATGTAGCGGTTAATAGAAAGCCACTACATATTTTCGGTAAGTTTCTTCAACTCCGTTGACTTCGTGTAGAACTCATCCATCGTTAATTCCTTCAGGTAAATCATTCCATGTGCTGCACGCACTCTCGGTGACTCATTTTTCAGGAAGAAATTTTTGCCAATCAGTGAACGGATTGTCTGATACTGTTCAACTTGTATCCGCTGTGCCAACCGGTTAAACGGGCCGTCAACTTCCCAGCTCGGGAAACTGGCAGCCTTTTGCGAACCATAACCATTAAGGAATGTATTCTCAAGAATAGCAAATGAATTAAGGCTGACAGGTATATACATATTAGCTTCGGCAGGATGGAAACGGTACCATACATTACGGTAGCCCCACACCTTAATATCTTTAATACCTGTTTCATCTTCGTAAATTTTAAGTGCTTCCGAAACTGCCTGCAATACCTTGTAGTGTGTATCCGGACCGCTGCCTTCAGGGTCAAGCGCAACGGTAACGATATCTGGTTTTACATTTTTTAACAACTGCAATACCGGTAAAACATCACGGCTAACCGTTGGATTCTCTGTGAAAACTTCGCCCTGGTAAAAACCCAATCTTAAATGCAGAACACTGTCGTTATTGAAACCAAAGTAACCCCATACCAGTTCTTCTTCCCATTCACGCAGCATACCTTTTAATTTTTGCACGTGCGGGATATCTTTTTTACCGGGGTATTGTGTTTTAAAATAGTTTATCAATTCATCAACACGGTCTTTCAAATAAACCAAGCTGTCTTCTTCGTAAATATCAATAATGTTACGCAATAACCTGCGTGAGGTTGCCTCGCGTTTCATCGTTTTTGAATGAGCAGCACAGCCGTCAAGATATAAATTCACATCTTTATTCCGGCCTTCAGTAAATTCCGGATCGAAATAACGCTTCGAGAACCTTGAAGTAAATTCTTCGATTTCCATCTGCTGCCGCAGGTCTGTCATCAATTCAAGCATGTAGGCGTTTGTTACAGCGGTAAAACCACTGGTAAGTGTTGCGAATACGTGTTTATTGGTAGGGACACGCACAAGATGATTTATGTACGGCAAATATCCCAACATAATATCATCGTGATGGGGCGCGGTATGCAAAATCACTTTATTCTCAACCGGTTCAAGGCCTTTATGAAAACGTTGAATCATTTGCCCCTGAATGAAATTATTAATCTCCTCTGCACTCTTGCCGGTTTTCTTCAGGATAAGTTTTCCAAACTTATCTGACTTGTAATCCTCAACAGTCATTTCAAGGAACGGTTTATTCTTCTCAAGGCTCAGATTAACAATTGCCCTTTCGATTGAAAGCTGCTCCATAGGCTCTTCATGCTGAATATCCGCGAAACGTCTTTCAAGCAGCCGTAACGCTGCACCATGTGTCAGGTAAAACCTTGAGTTTTTCAGACGCTGTAATACGGTTGCAGGATACTTATTAGTCATTGGACTTTCAATTGAATCACGTACAATCCTCGATTTAGCTTCCCCGGCAGCGATAATGATTGAAGTCGCGTTAGGATTGTGCGTAATGGTATCAAGCCCAATGGTAATTACCAGTCTGTTCCGGGCAATCTCTATGCCTCCAAGGTCGGATGCGGCAGCGGCCTGTGTCTCGTAATTGGTTTCTATCAAACGGGTGGTTGAATAGTGATCGCTGCCCTGAACGTTGAAACCGATATGCCCATCGGGGCCAATACCGCCGAGGAAAAAACCAATACCGCCCATCTCACGGATTTTCTGTTCATATTCCGTGCAAAACTGGTCAACTTTTTCAATTGTCTCTTTTTGCAGCCTTTCAATACGAGTGCTGGCCCAACGGGTACGTAAACTTAAGTCAACCTTTTTTTCAGGGAATATGGTACCGAGCGGCAGGTTTTCAGCAGTCCCAATGGTGTTAACATTAATAAACAGCGCTTTTGCAGGATCAAGCGGCAAATGAGAAAAATAATATTTATGGATGTAATAGTAAAAACTATTATGCTGAAATGAGTCTATGGGATAAAACTCATCAATCTGAACAAACCGCAAACTAAATAAATCAGGTTTTAACTCTGAGTTTATTCCATGTTTTGCCAATTGTTCTTTGGCCTCAGGGGTATCCCAGTTTTTAACAAAATAAGAAACCCATCTGATGAAATGTTCCGGTGTTTTACCGGTTGGCAGTGATATTACTCCGCCCGGATTAGCCTGCACCCACTCCAAAAACCGCAGCGCGGTTAATTTACCAAGTTCAGGGAAATTGTCAACCTGAATAATTGGAATTTTTTCTGTTGGTGCGTAGATTAATTTTTTTCCGGACTTGTCTAAATAATATTGCTCAACTTTGGATAACATAAGTAATCCTCGTGAAAGTAGTTAAAAATATGATACATGTAAATTAATTAGTGAAGCAAATAAAATAAGAAGATAAACGGCAAGACACAAAGTAATAAGCGTTAATACATAACACTTTTTTTGATAATATTTCGGCAAAAAGAAATTATTACGGTTCACCGGAAATTCCGGTTAAGATTCTCTTCTATAATACCTAAATTATTTAATTATAAAAGATTCCGCTCCGCTGGAGCTGCGATGCATTTTTTGTTGTTGTTTTCTAAAGCTATTCCAGTCCATGACGGGCTTTAGAACACAGTGTATCAATGTACAGCCATGAGAGGCAAAACTCCGGAAGCCCGTCTGGGGCTGAAATAGTTATAGATGAAGGAAACGAAGTTGTATTGAAGCTCCAGCGGAGCGGAATCTTTTTGAATTAACTATTTCAGTTATTGTTTCAGTATAGTCCGCGGAAATTTCATATGAACCGTTTTTACAAGCTGAGCAAAAAAGTTCGGCTGCAATTTAAAGAATCACGTCCGGAACTGTATCGGCAGGAGCATCTTTAACAAATAGAAGAATAACCAATCCGGTAATAAAAAAGAAGGCGATTGAGGCAATGGCGTTTCTTTGATTGCCGGTCAGGTAGCTTACTAATCCAAATACCACGGGACCTAAAACCGCTGAACTTTTCCCAAAAAACGAGTAAAATCCGAAAAACTCGGTTTTACGGTCAGGAGGTGTCAATTTGGACATGAGTGAACGGCTTGTTGACTGTGAGGCTCCCATAGCTGCTCCGGCTAACAATCCAACAATGTAGAATCCATTTTTTGTTTCGGTATAGTACGCGATCACTATGGTTACTAACCACACTATAAGGGTGATTATGATAGTGTTTTTTTGACCTATCGTGTCTGCGGCTATTCCAAGTACTACCGAACCCACGATGGCGGTAGTTTGCACCGTAGCAAAAAATATTAACAAGTCCTGCGTGGTAAAACCAAGTGTGGTGCTTGCATAATTCCCCGAGAAAAAAATAATGGTATTTACACCTTCGATATAAAAAAAGTATGCGAGTAAAAAGAAAAGTAATAGGAATGTTTCCCATTTGAATAAATGGATAAACCACGAGCATTGTTACAAGAGAACCGACATACCCCATCCCAAAGCCGTACCCACTTACCCTGCCATAGTTTTTTGGCGTGGTAATTTCCGGTAAAAACGAATCATAAAAAACCAGTCCTGCTTCAAATCCGATGTTTGCAAGAACAAACAAGGTAAGTGCCTTTATTACCTCTCCAGCCTGCACAAAGTAAAGCAGAGCCGTACAACAGATACAAAGAGCAGTAAAAAACAACAAAAAACGCTTTTTCCCGGTTGAATAATCCGCGATCGCTCCGAGTACCGGGGCAATCAATGCGGTAACAATCATTGATATTCCGGTTCCAAGACTCCAGTAGAAATCGCCGATAGGCTTATTACCACATACTGTTGACTTAAAATAAACAGCAAATAAAAATGTAACAACAACAATTGAAAATGAAGTATTCGCGAAATCAAAAAGTGCCCAGACAAATATTTTCTTGCGTGCAAGTGATTTGTCAGATTTCGCTGTATCAGTCAACCAATCCCCTGCCGATTTTTCTGATTTTGTTATCGTTCTTCAGATCCTCATACACCTTATCCAAAAGCCCGTTGGTAAACTTGCTGCTATCATCGGTGCCGAATTCTTTGGCAAGTTCAATACATTCATTAATGGTTACCTTGGGAGGTATATCAGCAAAATACATCAACTCGCAGAAGCCGATATACAGGATTGATTTATCAATAATGGTAATACGGTCAACTTCCCAGTTTTGTGCATAGTTTTTCAGAATCTCGTCAAATTCTTTTTTGTGAATCACACAACGATCGATTAACGAGCGGAAAAAATCCCTCGATGGATCATCCATAATATCAGCAAGAAATCCCTGCATAAGGTTCTCCCTGCCTTCGGCATTATATTCATATGCATACAAAACCTGCACTGCACGTTCGCGCAATATCCTGCGGAGCGACTTTTTAATCATTAAAATCCTGATTACTTATTATATAAAAATGAAAATTTTCCTGCATACCCGGAGTGGCCGGTATAGTACCGGCTCAACCTGCTGATACTCCTGATACGCTCTTCAGCTAATTTATTCGAGGCCTCATGAGTGGGTATATCAGCCTCTTTTGAGGTTTTTATAATTTTCTTCAGAACCTCATAAATGCCATCAGCCTGTTTTAAAGCACGGTCACGGCTATAGCCTTCAAGCTCGTTAGCTACATTAATTAAACCGCCTGCATTGATAACATAGTCCGGCGCGTACAGAATGCCTTTTTGTTTCAGCAGCTCGCCATGTATCTGTTCGGATTCCAACTGATTATTTGCTCCCCCTGCAATTATCGCGCATTGAAGTTTATTAATTGACTCATCACAAATAACAGCACCAAGTGCATTCGGTGAAAAAATATCCGCTTTCAGGGTGAATACTTCTTCCGGTTTAATTGCTGTTGCTTTAACTGTTTTAAGAGCGGCTGTTACTTTTTCGGGATTAATATCCGTTATAAATAGCTCAGCTTCTTCATTACTAAGGTGTTCTGCAAGATGTAAACCCACTTTTCCTAATCCTTGAACGACAATTCTTTTCCCTTGCAAGGAATCATTGCCCCAAACTTCATGTGCACATGCTTTAATACCTACATAAACTCCGTATGCGGTAACCGGTGAAGGGTCACCTGAACCACCCAGAGATTCGGATATACCACAGACATATTTTGTCTCCAACCTTACATGTTCAATATCCTTAACAGTGATACCAACATCTTCCGCGGTAATATACCTGCCTGCTAATCCCTCAACAAATCGGCCGAATGACCTGAACAGCACTTCGGATTTTTCAGCACATGGGTTACCGATGATAACTGCTTTCCCCCCGCCAAGATTGAGGCCTGCAACTGATGCCTTGTATGTCATTCCTCTGGCGAGCCGTAAAACATCACGGAGTGCATCCTCCTCTTTCTGATAGTGCCACATACGCACACCACCAAGTGAAGGGCCTAATTCGGTACTGTGAATGGCTATGATAGCTTTCAAGCCGGATTCTTTATCCTGGCAGAAAACTACCTGCTCGTGTTCATGTTGTGCTATTGCTTCAAAAATGCTCATTGGTAATGCTCTCACTGTATTAAAAGAGTTTATAATCCGAATAACCAAAATATCAAAAGGGCTGCACTTTCCCTAAGACGGTAAGGTAAATTTTTTCCATAACTTAAGTTGAGTTCCGCACCGACGACATCAATATCGATGTTATAAAATTTACTAATTTCCCTTATCCGCCGAACATGGTTTTTATCCGAAATTACCAGAACCCGCTCAATACCTTTTCTTTTCAGTAGATCATTTTTTAAAAACCTGATTTGCTCAGTGGTTGATGTCGTTTGTTTTTCCAACTGAATATCATTCAGCGGGATGTTATATTTTTTAAGATAATTAAACGCAGCCTCAGCTTCTGATATCTCTCCGGGCGCGTTTG
The DNA here is from genome assembly GCA_016182615.1 of Ignavibacteriales bacterium. Taxonomy (GTDB): domain Bacteria; phylum Bacteroidota; class Ignavibacteria; order Ignavibacteriales; family Ignavibacteriaceae; genus JACPGF01. The sequence goes on along the minus strand of JACPGF010000066.1, from coordinate 3,283 downwards.
ACCCGGTTAAATACAATTCTTTTATTATACCAGCCCTGTACAGATTCATTGCCTCATCCAAACGGGAAACCAGAATTGGGCTCGGTTTGCCGTTGGACCAAACAGCAGCGCCTAAAACCACTCCATATTGATATGGATTGGTTTTATCATGCGTTACATCGCCATACCAAGGTGATGTAAAAATGAAAGCAAAAACCATAAGAATAATAGCAAGTAATCCTGAATTTACTAATGTACGCAAGTAATACAACTGGCTTACACCGTAAATTGAAGTCCATGAAGCAGCAATAATTAACAGCAGCAATCCTTCATATCCGAAATAACAGAATCCTGTAGCAACCCTTTTAACAGGTTGTTCAAAAAAATACATTGAGGACGAAATGCTTATAAAGGATATAAATTTGCCGAGAAAAAGAAGGATCAGCCCGATGAGCGACAAGTTTTTGTAAAAACTAACAGGATAACCGGTTGAGGGGTTTCTCATGCTAAAGGTTATAGCAACGCCAATAATTGAGAGAATCCACAAGAACAACTGCAGCAAATTTCCGGGATAGGTAAATCGAAAGTCAGTAAAGCCTAAACCTTGATTGTGATACTTGAATATCCAAAGGATACAAGTACCAAGCAAGGAGAAAAGCAAAAAATACAACATCTGAGAAGAGTTTCCGGTTGGTTTTCGCTTAATCAAGATATACCATAAAAACTATTTACCATGCCCAAATTTACGCTAAAAAACACCCAATTAAAAATAGGAATTTCGGTAGGGGCTTCAAGGTTTTTGACGGATGGGCAAATGCAAAAGGACTAATCTCCTGCCAAACTATTTAAAATGAAGAACGGCAGGGAGAAGCCCTGCCGTTTTACCAGAAAAAAAAATTATTTCTTTTCAGCGTTTTCTGTTTTGTCTTTACATTCTTCTTTTTTGTCGCCGCACTCTTTCTTCTCTGCACAGCAACCTGCTTTTTTAGTTTTCTTGACCACTTCTTTTTTAACTTCTTTCTTCGGATTTTCCGGTTTGGAAGTTTGAGCAGCCAATACGCCGCTAAAAGATAAGAATAATGCAAGAGCAACTAACGCGCTGAGTTTTTTCATAGGGTATCCTTTCAATTTAGTTAATGTTTAGTGAATTTTTTCCATCTTTGGAAAGGTTTTGTGAGTATAGCCTTGGGTTCTTTTCAAATTTTGTTAGACAAAGTTTACAACACAATGCATACTGTTTGCCATTAAATGTTTTCGCAATTACATAATCAGTTCCTTCAGTAGGAACCGGGCAAACAGTGTTAAAAACTTCTGCCTTTTTACTAATTTCCTTCTTTATTTTAGTGACTGGTTTACTTGTTTCATGAGAAAAAAAAGGCACGGAAATAGAGCTGAAAAAAAACATCAAAAGAAATAACTGCTTTGTCTTTTTCATTTCCATTCTTATTTATTGGTGAATATTGTAATACAATCACTAAAATGAATATACTTAACTATTTGTTAAAATCAAATTATTTCTAGGTCATTTTTATTTGCCCAACCTACTTTCCCATCTTCAAGCCGCACTTTTATCCATTCATCAACGGTATCCTCAATCTTCATTTTTAGCCCTTCATGCACAACAAATGCATCGTTTGAAGTTGTATTGGGGGCATTTTTGATGACCGTTGATATTACGGTTACCACAGCATAATTGTTATCTCTTTCTTCATGATACCGGGCGTACATAAAAACAGTACATAACAGTAATAACGGGAACAAACTCATAATACCCAAAGCAAGATAACGGCGCACTTGTAAATTTTGATAATACATATAGATGATTCCAAAAACTGCGATGCTAAATGCAAGAAGTATCATTATCTTCATCCAAGCACCCGAAGAAAAGGTATCGGTAAATCTTTCGAACCAGTTAAATACAAAAAACTGAGGTGTGGTATCTATTTTATCAATGGTATGCACGCGCGCGATAGAAAGATTATAATTTATATCCTCATCATTGGGGCTGAGTAATGCCGCTCTTTCGTAATGCAGTATTGCTTTACCAATCTTACCGGTTCGGTAAAAACAGTTCCCAAGATTGAAATAAACAACGGGACTCTCTTCTCCTTTTTGCAGGGATGTTTGATAAAGATTTATCGCCTTTTCATAATTACCTAATTTGTAGGCTTTGTTTGCAAGCTTAAAATTATCCGCTGTCAGTATATCAGAAAAAGAAAGCAGAATCATGGCGAATAATACTATAGTATGTCTCATGCTGCCACTCCTGTTTGATGCATTCCTGATTCAATCCTTATAATTAAATTTTTTGCTGCCTCATAAAGTTGCTGCATACCAGCCTGTTTATCTGTGGATGGGGCAAACCTTGCATATTCACATTTTTCAATAGTTGAACAAAATTCGTTAACTATCTCTTCTGTAAAGTTTAATGCCTGTAATTGTGAACGCAAAGAATCAATTGTCAAATCAGCCCGGTCTATCGCGAATTTGTTCTCAGCATAACCGGTTAACCCTGCTGAAAGTTCGGTGTAAAATAAGTCAACCTGATTTGCTTGAATTGCCTTGGCGGCATTTTTCAGCTTTGCTTTTGCAAGTTTTTCCGCTTTTTTATTCCTGACAAAATCTTTATTCAACAACATCTGCCCTTGTTTAAAACGGAATGCCGCGACCCCGGCTAATGCAAGAAAAGGGAAAGCAAATAAAACCCATGCAACCGGGTTTTGCACAAAGGAATACTTTGCAGGTAAAACATCAGTTAAACGGGTTTTTATATAATGTATGTCTTGCCCAAGCAGATTTACCCGCTCCTTGGCAAGTGTTGACCCCCCGGCAAAACTGCCATCACCTTTTTGTACAGTTAATTCTATGGCATCGGAGGTAATTGTTTCATACTTTTTCTTTTGAATATTAAAATAGGAAAATGAAACCGGGGGAATTTCTTGTTTACCTTCCACGCGGGGAACCAACAGGAATTCAAAAGTTTTTCTTCCGCCAATTGTTCCGGAACGGTTTATTTCCTCGTTTATCTTTGGATCATATTTTTCAATCGTCGGAGGTAAATTAAACTCAGGAGTGCCCAATAACTGCATATTACCGGTACCACTAACCGTTACAGTTAAAGCAATTGGTTCATTCTGTTTACCTGATGATTTATCCGTTTTAACATTCATACTAAAGTTACCAACCGCGCCTGAAAAATTGGCAGGCTTATCCTGCTCAGGCAAAGGTTTTACTTGTACTTTGAGAGTATTGGAAACAGCCTCATATTCAACAGTCTGCGCTTGTGCAAAAAACGGATCGTTGA
>JACPGF010000478.1 GCA_016182615.1 Ignavibacteriales bacterium | reverse complement strand
GCTGGCGCGCTGCATGGTTGCACGGACACTGCCCAGATGATCTTTAATATAATAATTTGCAGCGTCAATTCTTGTATGGCCGTAAGTGGTATCGCCCTCGTTTATAAACGGGCCTGTCCGCGTGTAGTTAACATCCACGCGGCCTATGCTGCCGCCATTGCCATGCAGGTTATAGCTCTTCAGTTTTATGGCTCCAATTTCCGGTACCATCTTAAACGTACCAAGTTCACGGCCCGAATGGTCGTAATTGTCTGAATTTGTATTCAATGAGCCCTTCATACCGGACAATTAGGTTGAATATAAGACTATTTGTTCGAACAATGCCCTTGCTAAGCCAGTTTTGAGTATCTAAACTCGAACAAATATTCAAATACTTTCAGGATTAAATTCACCATTTCTTTAACCTCAGCCCATTAAATCAATTTCGAAATAGCAATCCAATGCTGCTAATTGAGACAATACATTCCTTTCAAAATAAATCGCTGGATTAGAATCAGCTTCATGCAAAATTTCTGCCGTCAAACTCATTTTTAATCCATTTCTCTGAACAAACTCCTTCAGCAAGACGGCAACATGTTCAAATGAAAATAAGAAAGCAGAAAGTTGTTCTGAAAAATCAGTTAGTTCAGAACGAACTGTCCGAAAGCTCCAATAATTTATTTCCCAAATTTTCCCTTTTGGAGATATTTCATCACCTTTATAACAAATTTTTACATTTTCCAATCCTGAAAGTTTCTTTAACTGAGAAGGGTCGAAATTGACGCCTTGTATATCAAGAAAAAACTTTATTTCATCCATAAACAACTCGATTTAATAATCTTTAATATTGTGATTTGTTGGTTCACCAGTACCTGATGATTTCTTGGGTTTAACATAAATCGTCCCGTCCTTTGATTTATAGAGATCACTTTTGCCATCGCCATTGCTTTTTTTCAAATCATGAACATCTACTCCGCCTTTTTCCAATTTCTTTATTTCGCCTTTAGATAATTTTTTTTGTTGTTCTCCACCTCCTTTCCCATTGGACTGGCTCTTCATGGAATTGACATCTTTACCCAGATTAACAGCTGCCGAAGCTGTTGTTGCCACGCCATGAGCCGCAACACCGGCACTTGCAACCGCTAGTGGTACGCCAATTACTGCACCTGCACCACTGACAGTTATCGCCGCCCCTGCGGCCATACCTGCATCCCCGGCAATTACTTCAGCTACCCCAACTGCTACTGAAATTGCATTGCCGACCAACCTGCCAGTTGCGTAATCATCAACATCGCCTTTTTGCGACTGTATTGATGGTGCCTTATATGACGGATTAAGGTTTGCAGCAACAGCCGACGCAGTTCCCCGCAGAAAATCCCAAACATCCCGCCCATCCGGGTCAACAGAGTTTACCGGGTTATTTATACAATAATTATAAGGGCTTAAACCCGGATATTTGTCCGCGAGCGGGTCAACACCGTACCAAATGCCGAGGTCGCTGTCATAGTTTCTCGCCCCAAAGTAGTGCAGACCGCTTTCGCGGTCTCGCTCTTTGCCGGTAAAGTCAAAGCGCTGCGGCGCAGTGCCGCCATCCTCGTAACGCTGTTGGCTTGCACCAAACGGGTACGTGTCTTCGGCAAATATTGTATTGGCGCGCTGCATGGTTGCACGGACACTTCCCAGATGATCTTTAATATAATAATTTGCAACGTCATTTCTTGTATAACTGTAGGTGGTATCGCCCTCGTTTATAAACGGGCCTGTCCGCGTGTAGTTAACATCCACGCGGCCTATGCTGCCGCCATTGCCTTGCAGGTTATAGCTCTTCAGTTTTATGGCTCCAACTTCCGGCACCATCTTAAACGTACCAAGTTCACGCCCTGCAGGGTCGTACAGGTACCATGTCTTCTCACCGTTAACTTCCTTCCGGGTACGGTGCCCGGCATCATCGTAACCATAATACACGGTATCAGCGGTCATCCCGGTTACCATTTGCAGTGGCAGGTTCCTGGTATCGTAAACAATATCCTGCAGATTCGATAACGAATTTCCCGTAACATTTCCCCTGCCGTCGTAGGT
>JACPGF010000477.1 GCA_016182615.1 Ignavibacteriales bacterium | reverse complement strand
CGGATTCTATTCGGCCAAATCCCAAGTAACCCCGAGCAATGTGTAACAGTTAGTTCAAAATTATCAGGCACGAATTGGATTTATACCACACAACCCAAAGATGGCTGGCAGTATTTTTCTCAAATATTTATAATACTTGTTTTTTCGGGCATCTTTTTTTCTCTAGGAACCGCCCGGTATGTTTTTCAAGTTGTCAGTTCAGGGATTATTTTAGCAAAATCAGAGGGAAAATTTAAGACAATATTCTTTGATTCCGCCGATGCAAACTTGATTATTTTTCAAAACAGGTTTATCGATTGTAACAATGTAACTTTATCTTTACTTAATGCACAGAGAGAACAGATACTTGGCAAAACACCTTGGGACATCTCTCCGGAAATTCAACCCGATGGCGAAAATTCGGCTTTGAAAGGTGCGCGTCTGCTTAAACAAACAATTCCTGATGGCGGTAAAAAATTTGAATGGGTTCATGAGAGACCCGATGGTACTATGCTCCAAGTGGAGGTGGTACTTACTGCTATTACTATTGAGGATAGAGAAGTACTTTTTACTACGTGGCGTGATATTGGAGAGCGGAAAAAGGCTGAGCAAGAGTTACGTACGATGAATGAACGATTATCCCTTATTTCGCAGGTGTCAAATTCGATAATTAGTGCCGAGCCTCTTGCAAATCAGGTGCAAAGGTACTCAGACCTTATTAAGGTAGTATTTAAAATTGACATTTGCATAATCAGGGTAATTTCGGGAAATGAGTTGATCCTGTTAACAAGTACTGGAATTGAGCCTGCAAAGGTTGCCGGGTCAATGAAAATCGGATTCGGGTTATCCGGCTTTTTAATGGAGGAAAAACGGGCTCTTTGCATTAATGACATGGAAACACATCCATTAACAAGTGATTATACTTATTTGATTGCAGGGTTATACAAAGGTAAATCATACGCGGGGGCGCCTATTCTTATAAAAGGCGAGGCCATTGGTGTACTTGGTATTTACCATATTCATGAGAAAAGGGAATTCAGGGATGTTGACTTGGAGCATTTACAAATAATTGCAAATAATATTGCAATAGTCATTGAGAATCAGGGATTGTATTACAATCTTGAGTCACAAAATATAAAACTTGAAGATGAATTAATTGAACGGCGGAGAATTGAAGCAGAGTTAAAGGCGGAAAAGGAAAAAGCTGAGGAATTACATAAAGTTAAGTCCTATTTCTTCTCCAATATGAGTCATGAACTCAGAACCCCGCTGCAAGCTATTTTAGGCTATTCGCAGGTTATACAGCAGATTTCGGTGGATGAAACTCAATGCAGGATGGCCGGTGTAATCTATCAGAGTGGCCAAAGATTGAGCAATACGGTAAAACTGATTTTAGAAATATCGAGGCTTGAAGCTGACAAGATAAAACCCAATGTTGCCGCAGTGGATGCAAGGTCACTTGTCCAAGAAGCTTTTTTAATTAATAAGCCAATAGCCTCGAAAAAAAATCTCGAGATGCAAATCACTACATGTGAAAATGAAGCATTGATTAGTGTTGATAATTCATTATTCGTGGAAATTCTTAACCTGATTATTGATAATGCAATTAAATTTACTCCGGAAGGCGGGATTTTTGTTTCTGTGATAAAAGAACCTGAGTACGTCCATATCAGCATAAAAGACTCGGGCATTGGAATATCCGACTCAAAGATGAATGTCATTTTTGATGAATTCAGGCAGGAGAGCGAGGGTATGGGAAGAAGTTATGAAGGCACCGGACTGGGATTAACACTTGCTAAGAAATATATTGAATTAATGGATGGTGTTATTAAGGTTGAGAGTAAATTGGGAGAAGGCACTATTTTTTCTATTTATTTCCCGTTGAGTTAATTATCACTCGCCTGTAGATTGGTGGATTCACTTCACTTCTCTCAGCAGCTTGAGCGGCTGAATAATAAGTCATATTGAATGTGCATCGAATCGTTTTCATTGATTGAATAAGACAAAAAAGAGATTGATAGTGCATCGTATTTTCTTTTAATATCTTCCGTATTTATTTGCAAGATTATCCATTCTGAGATAACTTTATATATTAATTTTTGGAGTTTTTGTGCAGATTTTAAATCAATTTATTGTTCATGCAGTTCAGTTGATGCCAAAGCAAATTGTGAGGATTTTTGCAAACAAGTATATCGCGGGAGACAAATTAGAAGACGGGGTTGCAATGGTAAAAAAATTAAATGCAAAAGGGATACTAGCTACTATGGACGTTCTGGGGGAAGCAATAAGTACAAGGGAAGAAGCACTCGAGTCACTCTCAAAATGCCATTTAGTTCTTGAGACAATTCAAAAAGAAAAACTCAACTCGAATTTATCAATTAAACCAACTCAAGCTGGATTGGAGTTAGACCCCGAATTTTGCTATCGTGAAGTAAAAAAGCTCATGGATAAAGCTAAATCGTTCAACAATTTTGTCCGTCTCGATATGGAAGATTCATCGACGACAGACAGCATTATCGATTTGTTCCGCAAATTGCGGGCTGAATATACCAATGTGGGGATAGTAATACAAGCATATATGCGTAGAAGTATGGATGATATAACCGCATTAAATAAAATTGATGCCGGTTACCGGATATGCAAAGGAATTTATGTTGAGCCTGAAAATATTGCTTTTAAGGGTAAGCAAGAAGTCCGTGACAATTTCTTGGCTTTGTTACAAAAAATGTTAAAAGATGGGAAGTATGTTGGTATTGCAACGCATGATATGTATCTTATTGATAAAGCTAAAAATATCATCAAAGAACTCGGTATTCCGCAGAGTCAATTCGAGTTTCAAATGCTGTTGGGAGTACGGGAAGATATCCGGGACATGCTGAATAAGGAAGGATTTAAAGTGAGAATTTATGTACCTTTCGGTAAAGACTGGTATAAATATTCCATCAGAAGGCTTAAAGAAAATCCGAAAATTGCCGGTGACATATTTAAAAATATCTTTTCGATTAACTAAAACAGGAATTAATGAATCTAATAGCATTCGAAACATCATGTGATGAGACTTCAGTCGCGGTAATTAAAAACGGAGTTTTAGCTGCAAATATTATTTCTTCGCAGGAATTCCATACCAAATATGGCGGGGTAGTACCTGAACTTTCAAGCAGGGCACATATCAAGTATATCATGCCATTGATGAAATCTGCTTTGGAGCAGGCAGAATTGCGTATTGGGGAATGTGATTACATCGCCGCTACTGCCGGTCCCGGACTAATAGGTGCACTCATGATTGGTTTCGTGTATGCAAAAGGTTTAGCCCTCTCTCTGGATAAACCATTCATTCCTGTTAATCATGTCGAGGGGCATATCTACTCTGGTTTCCTAATGGACACAAAACCACAGTTTCCGTTTCTTTGCCTGGCGGTTTCCGGTGGACATACTTTGTTGGTACTTGTTAAAAGTTTTACCGAGATGAAAATTTTAGGGAGTACTATTGACGATGCTGCGGGTGAGGCTTGCGATAAAGTGGCTAAGCTGCTTGGGCTTGGTTATCCCGGTGGTCCGTTCATTCAAAAACATGCACTTTTAGGAGATGAGAAATCGATAAAATTTCCCATTGCTGAATTAAAAATGAAATATGACTTTTCCTTTAGCGGTTTAAAAACTGCTGTTTTACGTTTCGTGCAAAAAGAACAAAGTATTTCCGGAAACATTTCTGAGCAAATGACCAATCATATTGCTGCAAGTTTTCAATATACGGCAGTTACGAGTTTGGCGAAAAAAGTTGAAAAAGCCGTAACAGAGTTTAAACCTGCCACATTGTGCTTGGTTGGTGGAGTAGCGGCTAATAATCGGCTGAGGACGGCTATCGAGTCGATAGCAGTAAAGTATGGTATCCCTTCGGTTATTCCTGATATGCAATTCTGTGGTGATAATGGTGCGATGATTGCTTTTCGGGCAAAAAGTCTTGTTGAAAGCGGGGAGACTTTTGCTTTGACTCATGAAGCCTTTCCATCATTTGTTTCTGATTATCTTAGTTGAGGATGCGTGCTATGAGGAGCAAAACCAGCTATAAAAATCTTTTAACAACAAGACAGCTCATTTATGTTCTTTCAGTGTTTGCAATGGTATTGGCGATCTTGATTTACACATTTTTTTCACCTAATAAATGTGGCAGGCCGCTGCCGGTTAATATCACCATCAAGCCGGGAATGAACTACACGACGATTGCCGAAATCCTGTTTCAGAACAAACTTATACCGTCAAAAATAAATTTTAGAATTGCAGGCATGTTGCTCGGTGCAACCGAGAAGGTTCGTGCCGGCAGATATACTATCACTGGTAACTTCAGTTATCTCGGGTTGACTGAATACTTGTTGTATGGGCAGGCTAACCGCGTGAGGCTGGTAAAAATATATGATGGAGCCACGGTGCGCGCAATTACGGCCCGCCTTCATCAGGATAAAATTGTTAATAAAGATTTGTTTCAAAAATTTCTCAGAAGTGATTCTTCGAAAAAAGCCTATCATCTTCCGGCAAGTGGTTTTGAAGGATATTTGTTTCCCGGCAGCTATTTATTTTACGAGAATAGCAGCCCTGCGGAAATTGTTGATTCAATGATTACAAAACTCTATAAAGGACTTCCGGACAGTTTAATCAAACAAGTTGACAAATCAAACAAACTGCTGCATCAGGTTCTTACCTTAGCATCAATTGTTGAAGGTGAGACTAATAGAACGAGTGAGATGGACTGTATCGCTGGTGTGTATGTGAACCGTCTCCGTATTGGCATGAAACTGCAAGCAGACCCGACAGTACAGTATTTAAGAACTGGCGGCTGGAGCAGGGTAAAGGGTGATATATTAAAAACAGATTCGCCGTATAATACCTATAGATATTATGGGTTACCTCCCGGGCCCATTAACAATCCGGGAATACATGCTATAAATGCGGCTTTTTCTCCTGAAAAGCATAAATACTTGTTTTTTGCTGCTGACACAAATGGCAATCATTTGTTCGCGGCAAATTATTCACAGCATCGGGTTAATGCACGGAAATATTATAAATGGTTGAATGCCAGAGAACTTAGACAGAAAGAAAAAGCTAATTAGTATGTTTATTCATAAAAAAATTTCCATTTCAGTTCCACTGTTTTTACTTCTGTTCATTTTGTCCGGATGTGCATTGCAGCTTCCGCCGGGGGGTGGAGAAATTGACAAAATACCACCGGAAATAATTTATTCCTATCCTTTGGATGGTACGATGAATTATGATAAAGACTATATAGAATTTGAGTTCTCTGAATACGTGGATAAACGAAAATTTAAGGATGCGCTTTTTATTTCACCGGCAATTGAGGGCGAGTTGGAGCAAAGCTGGACGAATACCAGCGTTACGGTTACTTTTCCGGAAAAACTGAAAGCAAATAAAACATATACGGTAACAATTGGAACTGATGTTACTGACATACATAATAATAACCGTATGGCAGATTCATACACGTTAAAATTTTCGACCGGCAATAAAATTGATAACGGTGTTATTTCCGGTTACGTGTTCGACCCAAAACCTTCGGGTATTATGGTATATGTGTATGATAGAGACAGTGCAATGAAGGGCCCTGATGTAGTTAAACCAGATTACATTACGCAGGCCGGTGAAGATGGTGCATTTAAATTCTCGGGCATTGGGAATGGTACCTACCGTATCTTTGCGATGCGGGATGGATTCAAGGACTTTTTATTTCAACCCGACCAAGATGAAATTGGATTTACATACAAAGATGTAGTGCTTTCAGAAAGGGATTCTTTGATTGCGGATTTATCGTTCCAGATGCAAAAAATTGATACCGTTTATCCAAGAATACATACTGCGGTAATGACTGATGTGAAGCATATTTTACTCAGCTTCTCTGAAGACCTCAACTACAAAACATTTAATTTAACGAATTTTATTATAACCGATACTGTTTCGCATACCGAGCAAAGCCCCGCTGGTATGTTCAAGGGCCGCACAAAGGAAAAAGAGTTTGTCCTTGTATTAACCGATACACTATATAACTCCCAAAGCTCACAAATTATTATCAGGGGTTTCAAAGACCTATTCGGGAACACGACATTATCAGATACGGTTTCTTTAGTCTCCACCGACAAACCCGACACGAACCGGCCTGCTATGTTGCAGGCTGTTCCGCAAAGGAATGCATCGGATGTCAATTTCCAGAAAATGCTTTGCACATTTCAATTTGATGATATGGTAAGCGGGAGTGATAGTTGTTTTATATTGCGTGATACCTCAAAAAGAACTATAAAAACCGAGCTCATCAAGAATGACGATGCTTCATGGTTGCTGCGTCCTGTGGAACGTTTGAAACCCTTTACTGACTATGAAACAATTGTATTTGGCGAGAAACTGAAAGACCCGGCAGGCAACTTTACGGATACGGTTATTATTAACCGTTTCAAGACGATGAACGATATTGACTTTACCGGTGTCTATGGTAAAGTTATTTCTTGGGATTCAACAAAAACGGCTGTCCTAAGGTTTGTAAACACCGCTGATACCTCGATACAATACCAAACTGTTCTGCCTGCTACCGGTATTTTTGGAATAAAAAATATGATTCCCGGGAAATATGAAAAAGTGTTTTTCTATGATGACAACAAAAATTTCAGTTGGGATAAGGGTACGTTAACCCCATTTTCATTTGCCGAGAAGGGAATGATAATAAAAGAGCCCCTTGCATTGGCAGCCCGCTGGTCTGTTACCGATTACACCATAGATTTAGCTGCACCGCCGGTAAAAGTTAAGACGCAAAATGAAAAAGGGATTTCACGCAATGCCGTTCCATAGGGATTTGCAACAAAGATATTTTGTAACTGCTCAGCTTATATAAAATAAAATTGAGGTTAGGCGATTATCTAAAATTAGCAGCCTAAGATGTGCAGTGAAATTTTTATCACCTAACCCAAGACATATTTGAAAATGTAGCGACAATTAGCTAACTGGTTGTTAGATGGAAACCTTAGATTTTATTATTTCAAATCAATATCCAGTAGCAAAAGCCTGTGGTTAGATGGGTTGGGATTCCTCAGACAAAAGTCTGGGGTTAAGAGAGGAAAATTATTATTAGGATATCGTCTGAGTAGTTACGGAATCAGAGAAAATGAAAGCAGAAAAATTTTCTGAATCAGAACAAACTGAGCTTAAATCATCTACCGGTGAATTGAAAGAAGCGCTTATTTCTATATCGGCAATCTTAAATCGTCACCGGCAGGGAAAATTATATTTTGGGATTACAGATACAGGTAAGGTTATAGGACAGGATATTTCGAAAAATACGATACGAGAAATCTCACGGACTATCTGCGCGAAAATTGAACCGAAGATATATCCTGAAATTGAAGAATTGCTGGTTGAGAACAAAAAATGTATTCAGGTTTCTTTTTGTGGTTTTGATGTTCTTTACTCTGCAGACGGTAGATACTACATACGGGTTGGCGATGAAGATAGGAAACTTTCAACTGCCGAAGTGACCAAAATAATTCTTGATACGAGACTGAAAAATCTACGGTGGGATTCACAGCCGTATCCGGATACTTCTATTACCGATATTAGCAGCGCAAAAATTAAAGCATTTTTAAAGATTGCCGGTTTAAATATGCATACTATAGCTAATACGTTGGAAAATCTAAATCTTACTGATAGAGGTATCCTTACTAACACTGCGCTATTGTTATTCGCCAAACAACCTGAAAAATTCTTTCAGAATGCAATGCTGCGGTGTGCTGTATTTGCAGGTGAAACTACTTCTTATATCGCGGATAGGCAGGAATTTACCGGTGATATTTTTTTCTTGATAAAAAAGGCTGAAGAATATATCATAAAAAATATCTATATCGGCATGAGAATCGAGGGGTTGCGAAGAGAAGACGTTCCTGAAATAGATCAGGAAGCCATCCGGGAAGTGGTTGTTAATGCATTTTGCCATCGTGATTATTTTGATCCTGATAGTATTACCATACTTGTTTTCAAAGACCGGGTAGAGGTGCGGAATCCGGGCGGATTGACCGGCGGATTGACAATTCAGGATATTAGAACGAAGAAAGTTTCCAAAAGAAGGAATGAACTTATATGCAATATTTTCCATCGCGCGCATTATGTTGAAAAGTTTGGACGGGGAATCTCTTTTGTTTTAGAGCGTGAACCGAATGCACAGTTTGAGCAGGTTGGGGATATTTTTATCTCAACTTTGTTCAGAAAAGAATCGGTCAAGCATGGAGATAGGTTGGTCAATGGGTTGGTCAATGGGTTGGTCAATGGGTTGGTCAATGGGTTATCTTATAACCAGCAAAAGATTTTGGAGTTGATGCAGATTAATCCTAAGATAACAACCAGAATGATCGCATCTAAAACTAAAATATCACTGACAACAGTTGATAATAATATTAAAAAATTAAAAGAACACGGTTATTTGAGAAGAATTGGTAATCAAAAATCAGGTTATTGGGAGATTCTCAATCGGTGATGCTTGTATTGCAGCTTAAATTTTAGCGGTCTAAAGGAATAAATGACACGCAAATCCCTATGGGACGAGCTTTGTGTGAATCCCTTGTTATTATCTTACCGGTTTTTGAATTTTTATTTTTAAGCCTTTCCCTAGTATCACATCACGTTTGTTATTTACAGCAAGGCATAGCTTCGGTCCGCGAATTTCTGAAATAATGAGCTCAGTAATCTTTTCATCTGTATATCCGAGAATTTCACCTGATTGTGGATCTTTTAATGCAACGCCTTGTTTGAATACGATGAGTTTATCGCCAACAGCTAACTGACTATTTGACCCAAGATTAATAAATGTTTCACCGGATTGTGTATCGTAGAGTAGTATTTCACCGGTTGCAGCTACCAATTTTTCAGCGTCTAGCAGCCTGTTGGTTACCGGAGTGTTTTGTTCTCTTGCCGATGCCACCTGCTTTAACTGGTCTTTTATAATTCCGGCAATACTCTCATGCATCTTTTTCACAAAATCTATCATCGTCTCACCGACAAT
>JACPGF010000476.1 GCA_016182615.1 Ignavibacteriales bacterium | reverse complement strand
ATGCATTTCAATCTTCAAAAGGCTGTAACTGCATTAATAACTTGTGGTTACGGCTCCCTCTCCTTACGAAGGAGAGGGCGGGGGGTGAGGTCGCAACTAACTATTGTTAAAGGACTTACAGCAAACCAGAAGTGCTATTGCATGATTCGGGTTTAACGTAGATTAGCCAATTTAGAATTACAGCGATATTTTTATCATCTAACCTCAGACTTCAGAGGTTAGGAGATGGGAATTATTCTAGATATGAGCTGAGTAATCACATATCTTTCAAATATTTATCAAACCACTGCCTGCGGAGTTCTCTCGTCTCTGTTCTTTGTTTTTTCAAGAAATGATCGCCATCTTCAAATATTACCGTACGGGGAAAAATACCCCGTTCAATGAGTTTTTCAGTTAACTTCAAAGAATGTTCCGGGGGAACCGTTTCATCCTGTGCACCGTGAATGATAAGATAATGAGTGTTTGCCGGCAGGCGGTCAATTTGTTGTAGTGGTGAACGTGCAATTACGGCATTGATGAAGTCATCACCCAGCCCTGCCCAAACTTTATGCCGATTCTTGTTATCATAGAAATATTTCCGTGTATCAGATAACGCTGCGGTTAAAACAGCGGCTTTAATTTCCTTGCATTGCATTAAAGTCAGTAAAGCCATATATCCGCCCCGGCTCCATCCTTCTATTCCCCAGTTATCGTTATCAACTAATGCAAATTCACCGGCAAGTTCTTTTAAGGCGAGGACATCATCAATATCTCCACCCCCCATTTCATCAGTACCTTCTCCCGTAACTGTTCCCCGGTACATTGAAGCAAAAACACAGTAGCCCCAAGAAGCTATCTCTCCGAAAATACCCTTTGCATTAAACTCATCAATAAATCCTTTTGCCGCGAATCCGCCACGGTTCCAAAGGATTCCGGGATACTTTCTGCTGCTATCTTTCGGATAGGCGATGTAACCGGGAATCTTTAATCTGCCGTTCATATAAATAATTTTTTCAACCACTGTTCCATGCAGTGCATCGTGTCCCCACCCGCTCAGTATCATTTTTTCCTGTTGTTCTGGCAGGACAATTTCATATCTTTCAGTAATCATTTTTGTAATATTTTGAATGTAAAAGTGAATAAACAAGATACACCAAGCAAAACAACAAAAAAAAACTCAAGATCAAAATCCATCCTGATTTATGGAACAATTATTCTCATTATTGCAGGTTTTTTAGCGATGCTTATTATACCACCACTCATGGAAAAACCTAAAACCAGTTCAACTGCCGAAGACAAGGGGAACGGGTTTAGCAAAGAGGGTTCAGCGGAATTCGTTACTTCGGATAACAGAGTGTATGCCATTGATATTGAATTAGCAAGAACCGAAGATGAGCAAGCACTCGGTCTTATGTTTAGAGAAAGGATGGAGACAAATCAGGGAATGCTTTTTATTTTTCCGGTTCAGGATTACCGCTCATTTTGGATGAAAAATACTGTCATTTCGCTTGATATGTTATTCATTACAGACAGTTTAAAAATTGCGACAATCCACAAAGGAACGATACCGTTTGCTGAAAAATCTTACGCGTCTTCGGAACCGGTAAAATATGTTATAGAAGTGAATGCAGGGTATTGTGATCAGAATAATATCAAAGTCGGTGACAAAGTCAAATTATTTTATTAAACTTCTGAGAGGTGATTGTTATGGGTGGCAAACTTGTCCCTAAGATTATCTTAGAAGGCACCAGACTAACATATAAAACTGAAATCGCTTTTGGGTTGCATGAGCATCCTGAAGTAACCGGAGCCAGAAAATACAAGTATCACTCCCCTATCATCTCGGCGGAATGGTGCAGCTTTACCAACTACCCCTGGGGACGCGGGCTGATTAACTTTCTTCCCGAAGAGTATGACAAAGCGATGGAAACATATGCCACTTGGATAAAGATGTTTGAGTTACAACGCTATTATAGTTGGATTATTGACCGTTTTCATATTTCTACCAAAGTATTCCAGGCTAAATCCCACGCTATTCATATCGATTTCTCATGGTTGGAGGAGAGGCTGGCTGCTCTTAATTTCAGGCTTGTCGTTTGCACAAGAACACCCGATTCATTTATTGCAGCCAGAGAGCAGCGTTTATTGGTTTCAGGTAATCCTTCGCAGTACAATAATATTGATATTTTTATCAATGAACAGAACGCAATACTTGAGGCACTTCAGCATTCAAAACTAACCCATTATTGCGTAGATGTATCACATAATAATCCTGTTCTTGCAGTAGATGAAATTGTGAATTGGTTAAAATCATCGGGGGGACTATATTTACATGAGTAAATATTTTTTTTACGTGTTATGTGTACGTGAATTGCACGAGAAGTGTAAATTATTGCAAGGCTCTAACAAGAATAATTTGATGTAATAAAACAGTTAGTACAACTAAAAAGGACATGAATAAACTTCCACCTTT
>JACPGF010000475.1 GCA_016182615.1 Ignavibacteriales bacterium | reverse complement strand
TTTTCCATCACTTCTTCGATGTTTTTATACGCACCCGGTGCCTCGTCTAAATCTTTTGGCCCCTTTACTGCATGCAACACCCCCGCAGCATTGAGGTTGTCAATTTCTTGCTTGAGATTGAGTGACTTTTCGGCTTGGTTTCTTCCCATTTTTCTGCCTGCCCCATGCGAACAGGAATTAAATGACTCCGAATTACCCTTGCCTCGGACAATGAAGGATGAACTACCCTGACTGCCCGGAATAATGCCGATAGTATCATTCCGGGCAAGAGTCGCTCCTTTACGGTGCACCATAACATCTTCATGAAAATGGTTTTCCATTTGGGAGTAGTTATGTGCAATATTTATCATAGGCTCGCAGCTAAAGCTTATACCTTTTGCATTAAATATCGAAGGAATACATTGATTGAGAATAGTCTCCATCATCAGTTTGCGGTTCGCGAAGGCAAAATCAACACAATACTGCATTTCGCGTAAATAGGCTTGACCGGGCTCAGAATCCAATGGAAGAAATGCAAGCTGCCATGTTTTGGGTACCGTGCTGTGCCATTTCTCGTTGAGTTCTATTGCAAGTTTATTATAATGGTCTGCAACCTGCTTGCCAAAATTCCGGCTTCCTGAATGAATCATCACCCAGATAAAGCCATCCGGCCCTTTTTGTAATTCAATAAAATGATTGCCGCCGCCGAGTGTGCCAATTTGAAATAGTGCATTATAATACTCCCTTTCAACTATAGCACTTTTTTGTTTAACGTCCAATGCGGGCATCCGGTTTTCATCTTGTTTAGTTTTATGATGAGTAAACCCGACAGGAATAGTCCGTCTTATTTCACCAAGAATTTCCTTTAGATAATCCTTGGGTAATTCCTGTAACGATGTTTTTACCGCGCACATACCGCAGCCAATGTCAACACCAACTGCATTGGGAATTACCACATCCCGAGTTGCCAAAACACCGCCAATCGGCATTCCATAACCTACATGGCTATCGGGCATAATTGCAATATGCCTAAAGGCAAACGGCAACTCTGCCAGATGCTTAGCCTGTTCAAGTGCCGCGGGCTCAATGTCCTTCAGCCACAGTTTTATTGGCAGTTTTTGCGTATTTAGAACATGCATTCTAAAGATTAAAAAGTACTGCCGGCACTATTTAATCAGCAGCATTTTGTTTAGTACTCGGTGATTAGTCCCATCAGTTAACTGATAAATATAAACACCGCTTTTAAATTCAGCAGCATTAAATGTTACCTCGTACGTGCCGGGTACCTGATACTTATTTACCAGCGTCTTCAATTCAGTACCAAGTATATCAAAAATTTTCAGGGTTACCTGTCCGGCAACCGGAATGTTATATGAAATTCTCGTAGAAGGGTTAAACGGATTCGGATAATTCTGCATCAGCTTTAACGATGTTGGAATTGCACTTATCTCTTTTTCAGCATCCAAAACCGGAGCCGGGGTTAAGGATACATTGTGTACAAATGTATTACCCGACTGAGTGCTATACTGGAAGGACTGAGCATAACTGTTGTAGGCAACCTTTGTTGCAACAAGCGAATATATTCCATTGTCCAAGCCAAGCATCTCATAAGCCCCGTCCACATCCGTGAATGTGTAGTTTACCGTATTTCCCTCATTGTTTTTCAACACAACCAAAACGCCTTGCAAAGCTCCGCCTGCCTCATCACTAACAATACCCGTAATGGTATTAGAAGTTAAAGTCGGGGATATAATGGCTTGTAATTCGGCATCAATACCGGACACATTTCCGGAAACTAAAACAGGAGTCGCGTTTTCCCACGAAAGTACATTATTATAGAATTCAGGTATGTAACCTGCACCGGCAAATAGAAGATAGTATTTACCTTGCTTTAAATTAGTTAGTGCATATTTACCTAGAGCATCGGTAACGGCAAATCCAACTTCACTATTAAGTACATTAACACCGATGACAAAAGCGCTTGATACCGGCGTTTGTTGAACACCGGTAACTTTTCCACTAATACTGAATGTAGTTCCTGTTGCAACTTTTTCTAAAGTAAAATTAATATTACTAAAAGTCGTGTCGCCAAAAATTTGCAGTTTATCAGCCAAGGTCATTGAACTCTTTTCGTTATAGAATTCGGCTTTATAACCTTCCTTTGCAGCCATAACTGCTATGACACTGCGCATCGAATCTAAATTATTCAGTGTCATGTTAATACTGTATATGCCATTATTATCCGTTATTGCAGTGTATTGCACCGGATTATTATAATAAATAAATATAATGGAGACCTTGGCATTTGCGAGTACCTGCCCTAAATCTGATGTTACTTTACCCTTAACATTTACCTGAATGATATTGCCTGTAGGAACAGGTGGTATTCCAAAGTCTTTGCCGTAGAGAGTATCATAACCTGCCACGGTAATTATAGCAGCTTGCGCGATATTTTGCACATTATCGTAATACTCTTTGTAATAATAGCCTGTTGCCGGATTATCAAATCTGCAGCTTATATGGTAGCTTCCGGGTAATACCACTCCCGTGTATCTGCCCTCTGCATTCGTCGTAACACTTACTGCTGAGCCCGTTGTTGTTAACGGTATAAAATCGATGACCGCACCTTTAACCGCTGAATTAGCGGCTGCATCGAATGTAACGCGGCCCTTAATAACGGCGGTGGAACCCGGAGGGAGGATTGGCATGAGATAAAATGGAAACTCTGTAATACTGTTATTAATGGGCAACTGGGTTGATACAGGTGCATACCCATCAGCGGAACAGTTAGCCGTGTATAAACCATATTTAATGTTTTGTATCGTGTATTTGCCAATACTGTCAGTTACAGCAGAATAAATGAGTGAATCCGAACCAGCCAACAAGACTCTTGCATTGCGTATCGGCTGCATCAATCCATTTAACTTGCTATAAACTTTTCCAAGTAAAGTCCCGAAACCCGTGGTCGTTTGCTTGCGAAGGAAAATTTTAATATTAGTTATGTTTATCGAATCGGATATGAGTATCGTTTGGGGATACACGAATGACTGATACCCCGCTTTTTCTGCGAACAGAGTGTATTCCGACGGCGGCACATTGGTAAATTTAAAATAACCTGTATTGTCTGTTACTGCTGTTAGTAAATAGGGTAAAATGCCATTGGGTTTCAGGGTTAAGTGAACCTCACCAAGACCTAAACGGGTGGAATCGTCGTACACGTTTCCGGAAACCATAGCTGAAACATAAACTGTTCTATGGAGATAGAATTTCAAGTTCACAACCGGAGAATTGACCGTCAAGGTTTGAGTTACCTGCTGATACCCGGGGGCTGTGCAATGCGCCTGATACGCTGCAAATGGGACCCCCAGTATTTTAAAAACTCCAATACTGTCGCTCACGGCAGTAAAGGCAACTCCATTAGCGGATGCAATGGTAATAACAGCATTTGCCACGGGTAAATTTTGTAATTGACTGTATTCATATACATTACCAGTAACAGTGGCTGTTCCGTTAGAGAGCTTTTTATGCAAATAGATAAGCAAGTCGTTAACCGGTATGATACTATCAACAATAATAAGTGAAGCATGTTGATATGGTTCATACCCTTCTTTTTCAGCTTTTAAGAAATACGCGCCACGGGGAATTTGTGCGAACTCAAAACGGCCCTGCGTATTCGAAGTTGCAGTAAACACCGGTGCAATTACGGAATTGGGGAAAAGAGATAACTTAACATTTGCAATTGGGTTCTGTGTTGAATCATCTTTTACAAAACCCGAAACATTACTTGACCCGGTATTTACTGTTTGTAGATTAAATAATAACTGTGTAAATGGTGCCTGAACAGTGATTGTTTGCGTTTGTACTTGGCAGCCTGCGGCTTCGCAATATGCACTATAGGTTCCATAAGGTACATTAAGCATCGTGAATAATCCGAGACTATCAGTTCTTGTTGAAAATGCCAGCGTTGTATTTGCTCCATACAATTTTACAAAAGCATTGTTTACCGGTACTTGTCCCGAAGAAGAGTTTTTATATACGATTCCTTTAACCGTGGAAGTATTAGCGAAGCCTATTTTGTGGAGATACAACTTTAAATTGTTGAAATTTGAATTGCTATCGATAATTAATACTTGGTTATGCACATACGGTTGATACCCTTCTTTTTGCGCTGTTACATTATAAATGCCATTAGGTACCTGAGCGAATGAAAAAGCACCAGCAGTGTTGGTGATTGCATTGAATATAAAACCGGCGGGATCATTGCTTCTAAGAAAGACTTTAACGCCACTTAATGCAATAAAGGTTGAATCATCAAAAGCTTTACCTGAAACTGTATTACCCGCCGCAGTGGCAGGCGATAGATAGAACTTTAATTCAAATGTCGGAGATTGTAATGTAATTGTTTGAGTGACTGTCTGATGCCCGGCTGCCTGACATTGTGCCAAATAAGTTCCGTAAGGAATATTAACGATGGTATATCTGCCTGCACTGTCCGAAAAAGCACTAAAACTTACATTTGCACTTGAGCCTGTTATTTTTACCAGTGCACCGGCAAGCGGGCTTACTACCCCGCCGGTTTGTTTATACACAAATCCTTTGATGGTTGTTAAGTTCCCGGTACTACTATTAGGAATCAACTCAAAATTTATCGTATAAACCGTATCAGCCAAATGAAGCGGCCCAACTTTAGCGGTTTGATAGCCCTCTTTAACTGCCGTGAAATAGAAAACCGAATTATGAGGAATAACCATCGAATATCTGCCCTCGGCATTTGTTACCGCGACAAATACAAGCGAATCTCCCGAATTTGTGGTAAACCCGACAGCCTTAACTTGAGCCCCTGCAATTGCGGCTCCACCCTGTTTTTTTACGATTCCATTTATCAGCGCTCCATGTAAAGTGGCTGAAAACAACAATAATGTTATTAGAACAATTAATGTCTTAAAACGTGCCATAAGAACCTCCTAAAAAAATTCAGGCGCAGAAATACCAAACTGCCAAAACAGTTTACTTAACAGGAAAATAATATGAAATATTATGAATATGTACTAATGAAATTTTCATTAAAAAGGGCAATTTTTAAGTAGTAACTTATGTTACGCAAGGTTGGGCTGAAGCCATGTATGGATGGGTGGGGGTCTTGTGATCCCCCTGATAAAGTAGCTGTGTTAAAACTCAAATTTTTTAGAAAAATATCGCGTTTTTAAGCCAAAATCACAGAATAAAAAAGCTTGACAAGGAGTCTTAACACAGTCTCTAAACCCGGAGCAATTGTAATTAGCTGCGTTTGTTGCTTGTAATTTGTTTGCCTTTGTTGATGATTAAGCAATACTATTTTGATGCAATTATACGCCAAACTTGATTTAAAATTGCCCCCGGATTTATTCGGGGGAGAAAATTGAGACAACTCAAAACAGGCTTTTGCCACTCACCTGTTATTTCTTGATAAATCCTTGCTTGACCGCGACCAAAATCCATTTGGGCTTTAGCCAGACTTTAACACAAATTGCGTAAGGTGAATTAACTAGTTGGTTTTCTTAACAGTCTTTCTTACCCGTAGTTTTTCTTGTACGGTTTTGCCCCGTTTAGCCGCTTGTCGCCTATCTCGTTTACCAGAAAGTGTTTCTCGGGCAGACCGTTCACTTCTAAAACTTCATACCCCACAACTCCCTCTTTTATTGCTCCAACAAGCATTTTCAGGAATTCTTCCTTTTCGGCATCGTTTAGATCATTAATATTCAAACGGTTCGGATTATTCATATCAAGAAACTTTTCGACCTTCGAGAAGGCCTTAGCGGTGTTGGAGATTTCTGCACTATCTACCATTGCACTATCTACCGCTGAATTATCTTCTTCAGGGTTAATTTTTACTTTTTTATCTTCGGTTTTTGTAAATATAAACGGCTGAATCGTGCTGTTAATTGACTGAATCATTGCATTACCTTTTTCCTCTATTATCGTAAATCCGCAGAATTTGTTAAGTGAAATATCAGAAATAGTTACATTAAGCAATATTTCGGAACATCATGCAGTGGGACGAGAGGAGTAAAAATGCGGTTTGGAAGGAACCCGGGACTGTCCAACATCTATTGCAACAGTCCCGGTGCCATATTTTTATTTCGTATAATAATCAATCATTTTTGATATTGCATCTTTACAAACCGGGCAGAAATTATCTACCGAAATTGATTTCATGGTGCAGTCCTGCTTTGGGCGGTAAACACCCTTAGCAACATAGCCTCCCCCTTCAAAGGCACCGACAACATCTTTATGCAGGGAATCCGCGGGTGTCGGAATAGGCGTATTCTTATCAACAAGATGTTTCCATTTTTTTTCAAAATTTACTAAAGTGGTTACATTCGGGTCTGATGGTTCAACATCCAACGCGTAAAAATCCTGATATGCCGTTGAGCTTTCATAATACTCATCAGCCAGCGAAGCGAAACCATGCCCGAACTCGTGAACAAATATATATTCTTCAAACCGGTTATTATTCACACATATTGAATAATAATTAAAAATGGCCCCACCGCCATACTTCTCGGTATTTACCAGCACGTATATCTGGTCGTAAGGAGCGTTAGCGGCAAGGTCACGCACACTTGCATAATCAGAGGTCATACAATACCGCTCGATATCGAAAGTATAAAAAGTTGTGTTTGCAAGTGTTTTACGATAAATGCCTTTGCCGGGAACATCAGTTCCTGATTCCGCTGATGGCGCTTCGACACCCCAGATGTTAAACTTTTCTTTGTTTTCTCTGTATGGCGAAGATTTAAACAAATAACCGGCAAACTTTTCACAATCTTTCTTGAATAAATCCATTTGATCCGTGGTGTATCCTTCAGGTATTATAACGATGTCAACTTTTGATTCCGGCGCACCTGAATTGTAAACTTGAAAATTGGGATACACCAAACGCCTGTCTTTTTTGACAAAATAGCTGTTCGGGTCAAGAAGAAATTTGGATTTAAGATGCATCTCATTGCGTTTATCGCGGGAATAGAAAGCAATATAAAATTTTGCCTTGGGGTATGGCATTACGACACCTTCTGGAAAGCTCTTTTTTAGTTGCTGTGCTTCTGCAGTTGTCTGCCACTCACTAAATAAAGTTGAATAATTTTTCGCGTAGATGAGTTTTCCTGTTGCTGAATCAGTAATTTCGAACCGGAACTTACCGTATTCAAACGGGTCTATCAAGTTAGTAACAGGTCCGCCCCAGTATGGCTCCTCAATCATTTCGGTATAGAAAAAGTCGTCATTTTTCGAGTCCCCGGCATGCTGATAATCAACCCGCAGCGTTTTGTTTTCAAAAAAATCATTAAATTTATCTTGTGCTCCAATCGAGCAAAATGACAATAAAACAATCAAAGCTATGTTACGCATTTGTTTTTCCTGATTTGTTAATTTAGCAACAGAAAATACTGGAAAACGAAACTATAAAAAAACTTGGATATAAGCTTTCTAAATCCATAATTTATAGTATGAAGTTTTTGAATTTCACATTCATTCTCATTGAATTTTGCATCAACATGCTTAACGGCTTAACAAAATTTTTTGTTGATCCGGGAAACACCAAATAATTATTTAGTAGGCAGAGCCAATAAAAGAAATGCGAAAAACAAAGATTGATAATTCTGATATATATACTTTTCCATTATTTATTTTAAGAATTTGGGCTGATGAAAATTAAAGCAAATTTGGTAGTCTTTTTAATACTAGTGTTCTTTGCTCAGATAAGAGCAATAGCATCGGATCTAAGTGGCTGGAACGAAATAAAAAAAATCATCGCATGGGAGTTGCAGCAAGACACACTCGCCATACAAGATTTTGAAGCTAGTTATCATGGAACATTAGCTATGCTTAGATCAGGAATTGCTAACGAGAACAGCTTTTATCAAAAGCATAAAAAACTATTAGAAATTCTACACACAAAAGTGTTCAGGCGAATTGATGAATCAAGTTCACTTTCCATTTTATTCACCCAAAGTACATACAGTAGTTTAAGCGCGGATCTTATTTTTATGGCTTTTGCTCAAGACTTAATGCTACCGGTACAATTTTTTCGAGGCGAAAAAATCTCAGCTCTTGCAATTCCTTATTCGGATACTGAAGAATTAGCATTTATTCAGATAACTGACGATGAAAATAGATTCGCATGGAGACCCGAAACTTCCTACATTAATGACCTCGTATCAGCAAAAACAATTACAAAGGATGTTGCCAAATCTTTAAAGAGACACGAAATTTTTATACACTATGTAATGAAGGCAAAAGAAATTTCATTATACAATCTTGCAGCTATATATATGTACAATGTAATAATTGGAAAAGGAACAGCTCAGGATTGGCACAATTTCTTTCGTTTCTCGGTCAGTGCTGTGAAATATAATACCGATGATTTACTTTGGGATATATTGAAAAAATCAATCAATAAGTATTTAAATGAGTTTTGGAAAATACCTTTCAATATGCAATTTATGATTGAAAAATTGTCGGTTTTAGAACCATGGAATGTAGAATCAGAGGAAATAAAATATCAAACAATTTACATTGCACTAAGCAATCTCTCCAATAATGGCCGAATTGAACTGGCTCGTGAGCTGGAATCTGCAACGCAGCAGAAACTGAAATATGCTAATAATATGAACGAAAGTATAAAAAATGCACAAAATGAATACCTTCGTGTGCTAATAGATCACTATTCCAGTTTTTCGTTGTATTCTGAGGTAGTTTTACTTCTTAAAGAGTTGTACCGCTTAAATAGCACTGACTATAAATATCAAAATTATTATAAAGAGAGA
>JACPGF010000471.1 GCA_016182615.1 Ignavibacteriales bacterium | reverse complement strand
TTCGGAGCACTTCAGTCCTGAGGGTTGGTTGATACGTGATGCAACCCAAAAGCCGGTATTGGTCATTTGGCAGGGAGTAGTTCAATCAGTTTGGAACGGAGCTGCAGTGGAAGATACCATGACAGCTCCGCTTAATGCACTGTCAGACCATTATTCGATTAAATTTCTGGATGCAAACAAATCCATGATTAATGCGCCTGCTTCGACCGATTATAAACTTGGCTTAGTGATAACGGATACCTCGGCGGTCGGCTATGTTCAAGACTCCCCCACAGATTGGGCATTTCACTTGAAAGGCAAAAAAACCGGAACAACAACCATCGAATTGCAAGTACAGCATGCAGGGCATGTCGATGTAAAAACACCTAAATTTCATGTAACGGTTGTTGCTGATACAAGTGTTCATGGAGCCCCCGTTGGATTGCAAATACTGTTCGAGGAAGATGAAACGCTTATTGCAAAAGCAACTGCTGCAGCAGTCACCGGAAGTTTTACCGGACAAAAGGATTCAACCAGTGATCATATTGCGATTGAGTTTTTTGATGCAAACAACCACTACTTCCAACCGGAAGCACCTCTGTATTCATGGAATTATACACTCTCGGATCCTTCGGTAGCAGCAATACTGCCCCAAAGTGGTGAACCTTGGGTTTTTAGAATTAAGGGATTAAAATCAGGTCAGACAACACTTACCTTACGTCTGTTATTGGGAAATACCGTTGAATTTGTGCCGCTTCCTATTTCTATTGTTATTCAATAGGGCTCTGTGTGCAAAAGAATAAAAGACTATCACTAAGTTTTTGTGGAGGGCTTGTCTTGTTTTGGCTGTTTTTTAACATGCCAATTACAAGCCAGGTCCATATAACGGGAAAGGTAATTGATCAAATTTCGGATGTACCAATCGGTATGGCTGTAGTTAAAATAGAGGGAACAAATAAAATATCGCTTTCCGATGACAGTGGAATGTTTAGTATTTCAGTTGTTGAAGGTAAGGAAAGTATTATCGAAATATCACGTGTTGGCTATTTAACTAAGCATCAGTCCATCACTGCCCGGGGGAGAGATTCCCTCGGGTTAGTGATTCACCTGTCACAATCGGTTATTGAAACCGGTACAGTTATAGTTACCGGTGAGCATCAAGATCATACCGGAAATTCTATGAATGAATTATCTTTAGTACTACATGGGAAGGAACTTGAAAAAGAGCTCGGTAATACATTGGCTGCAACTCTAAAAAACGAGGCAGGAATCGCCTTGAGAACAATGGGGCCAGCCCCCGCAAGACCGGTTATTAGAGGATTAAGCGGTGACAGAGTGCAAATTATGGAAGATGGTTTTATTTCAAATGATATGTCTGCCACATCTCCGGATCACGCGGTTTCAATTGAATCTATTAACGCCGAAAAAATTGAGATAATTCGGGGACCAAAAGTACTGCTCACAAATGCAAGTGCTATTGGCGGAATAGTAAATGTTGTAAAAAATGAAATCCCTATTTCTAAGATACCGCATATTTTAGGAACGATAGGGCTGTTTGGAGAAACTGCAAACAGGGGCTTTGCTGGTGCTGGTAACCTCTCATTACCTTTAAATGCTCTTTGCCTTAATATCGAAGGAAGTAAAAGAGAAACCGGCAATCTCAGTACTCCGTTGGGTTATATTAAAAATTCAGGCATGAAGACTTATTCATATTCCACAGGACTTGGTTATTTCAGTGATAATTGGCGTTTCGGCAGCAGTTTTAAGGAATATAATTCAGATTATGGTGTTCCCGGCGGTTTTGTTGGTGCTCACCCGAATGGTGTTGATATATCTATGTTTAAACGGGACATAGCCTTTTTAGCTGTATTCAATACAGGTTCCAAAAATATCCCGGAAATCACGGGTAAATTTAATAGAGACTATTACAGGCATCAGGAATTTGAAAATGCCGGTATTATTGGTGCGGAGTTTACCATCTTTACTTATGCTCCAACAATTTCTGTTAAAACAAGTAATCTTTGGCTTTTTACCGAAGGAGAAGTACAAGGTTCTTACGATTACCGTGATTTTAAAATCGGCGGTTTTGTCTTTTCACCTCCGGTTATTTCTAACAAATCTGCATTATCCGTTTATCAAAAAGCACAGTTTGCAAATATGGAATTGGAAATAGCATTACGGAGTGAACATGCTTCTATGGCACCACAGGCAACTTCACGGGCTACCAAAGCCGGGTACATAGTACAAAGAGAATTCCAAACATTTTCCGGGTCTTTGGCGTTATCCTATGTGATATCAGAAGTATTTTCTGCCGGTACTGCATTAAGCCGTTATTCACGTATTCCAACAATAGAAGAATTGTATTCAGAGGGACCCCATCTTGCTGCATATTCTTATGAAATCGGAAAACCAACTCTCAGCGCAGAGTTCGGGTATTCTTTTGAAGGATATTTGAAAATGGACTTTGATAATGTTAATGCAGGAATAACATTGTTTAATTACAGTATCCCTTACTATATCGTACCCAGAAACTCCGGCCGGATCAATTATGCAACATTATTACCTGTTTATGAGACCGCAGGGGTTGGAGCTGTACTACGTGGTTTTGAAACTTCAATATCCACAAAAGTTTCTGAGTCTATTTCAGTGAATAACAACATGAGTTTTACCTATGGCTATTTTACTCAAAACCAATCACCATTGCCGGGAATTGCTCCTTTTAAAACCTCTCTTGAAATTAATAGCCGTAAAGAATCGATAAATTATGGGATACATTTTGAATACAATGCAGATCAAAAAAGAGTTGATACTT
>JACPGF010000470.1 GCA_016182615.1 Ignavibacteriales bacterium | reverse complement strand
ATAGGGCATGATCTCGTACTGGGAATATTTTGAATTGTTATTACAAATTTACGGAATTGCATCCGGACATGCCACAATTACTTTTCCACATTCGCCTTTTTTTATCCACATCTATTGCATAGAGTTTTCACACAGCCTCTTAAACCTGAGGTTTCCATCTAACAACAAGTTAGCCCTTTGTTGCCACATCCTTAAAGGATGTCTTGGGCTAGATGATAAAATTTCCGCTGTGCTTCTTAACCGCATATTTACTTCTTATTGTCAGCTTTCACTGTTTTATTCATCATCTGGTACGATACTTGGATGGCCTCTGCAAATGCGGTTTTAATAACTAATGCCTTCTGCCGGAAAATGCTTATAAATGAGTATATCAACTGTTCATTAAAATACTTATAAATAGGTATATCAATGCTAATTTGAATTGCTTAGATTCAAATAAACGAATATGAAGTATTTATCCGGAAAAGTATGGTATCTGGAACCGGTGAATACAGACAGCGGTATTTGGTGTTTTTTATGCAGCGGTTTTAACACAAAGCGTTACTGGTTATGCGAAATTTTTTTGGGTTTTCTGAAAGCATTCTTGATTTTTTTTTGTGAACAGTTACAGTAAAACACCGTTTCTTGTCAAATGTCGAATAATGATTGAGTTTGTATAAACCGGAGTTAATGGCGTTGCTGTGAGCAATAAAATTAACGCTACTCACAAATGAAATGAAAAGATATAGCAGAATCACTTTATAAGAATCCGGAAGTTCATTTTTCCGGTCGCGTTTCGCGGCTATTATTTATTCTTTGGTTGGATTTGGCAATAAGCGATTAAAAGTCACCAACAAATCATGTGCCGCGGTCGTGGAAAAACAAACCCTTGAAATAAAGATACAGCACCAAGATGACAAAGAGCGTATTACGAAATACGGGTAGCTGTGGTCTCATAAGCAGTTGAACATTTAATTACTAATAAGTTGTAGAATATGAAAAAATCGATACTTGTAGTAGAGCATGAAAACGAAACCCGCGAAAAAATAAGGGAAATACTGTTAGCAAATGATTATACGGTTTTCATTGCTTCAAGCAGTAAAGAGGCAATCAGATCGTTAAATGAAGAGTTGTCCGATTTGATTATTGTGGACATGATGATGCCGGAAATGAACGGAATTGAGTTCCTTGAATCGCTCCATAGAACCTACAGGTTAATTGATATTCCTTTTATTATTTTAACACCAAACAATTCACATGAAAATGCACGGTTGAGTATGCTTAGGAGTGCTGATGATTACCTCATTAAACCATTCAAAACGAAAGAATTGACAGCAGCCGTTAGTACAAAACTAAATAAAGCGGGAAAAATAAAAGAGCAGTATCATAAAGTTAAGGACAATATCTTGCTTTCGGTTCCTCATGAATTACGCACACCCCTGATGCCCATCAACAGTCTTTCTGACGTGATTGAGCAGACATCAGGTAATATAATAAAGGAAGATCTGCAAAGAATGGGCAGCAAAATACAGGCTAGTGCCATTCATTTAAACGCGCGGGTTGAAAAATTTATTATACTTTCGGACATCTCCTATAAACTAACAGAAACACGAAAAAACCATCACGTGGCAAATCATAAGCTAAAAGATTTTAAAAATACCATTGAAGAAACAATCGGTAAGGAGCTGAAATTTTATGGCAGGGCAGATGATGCCGAGTCATCCGTCCAAAGCTGTCCGTTACAAATTGATGAATTCTATTTTACCAACTGCGTTAAAGAACTGGCTGAAAATGCCTGCAAATTCTCAGAACCTGACACGTGTATTAAGATAAGCGGGCGAAACTCAGGAACCAATTACGTGCTTTCATTTGAAAATACAAGTAATATGTTAACTCCTGCTCGGGTAAAAAATATAAACATCTATAACAAGTATATGGATTCGGAAAGTGTTGAAAGCGGCCTTGGATTACCGTTTGTAAAAAAAGCCACCGAGTATTTTGGAGGCGAACTGGAATTAAGTAGTGGCTCAAATCAATGTACAAAGATATCAATGCATATTCCCCGTGCAGTTCAGTAACGTGGGATACGCATAGTACCGGTAACAAACGAAGAAATTTGCAATCTTCCAGAGAGATAATTCAAATAACGAATTACTGGAAAAGATTAAGAATATGGATTGGGACAGCAAATATGCGCGTGCCAATAAAACATCTGTCCATCAGGAGTGGAGAGATAATCAATACATATCAAAATAACTAATAAAGGAGAATCACGATGTCAGCATATAAAGCTTTTTCAACCAATGTAGAAGTTAATGGCGAGACTGTTATTTCCGTTGTAGAGGGCATGGGAGCCTTTAAAGCAACAGCATTAAGAATTCTTGAAGATAACGGAATATCAAATCCTGGCCCGGGGAAATGGTACCCGCAGCAAGCTTGGTTGGATTCATTTGAGCAAATAGCTAAAAAAGTTGGGCAGGCAACCCTTGAGCAAATAGGGATGAAAATTCCCGAGAATGCAATATTCCCGCCAGACATTAACAATCTGGATAAAGCTTTAGCTGCAATTGATGTTGCTTATCATATGAACCATAGAGGCGGAGAAATAGGTAATTACAAATTTGAAAAAACAGGGAACAACGAAATTAAGCTAATTTGTAAAAATCCCTATCCATGTAATTTTGACAAAGGGATTGTTCACTCTATGGTTAATAAATTTAAAAACCCTGGAGGAACAGTAAACATTATTCACAGTGATAGCGATGACTGTAGAAATAATGGAGATAATTCGTGCACATTTTTTATTAAATATACATAGACTACTCAGCTTATGTAAAATAAGGCCGAGTTTAGGCATTTAACTAAAATTAGCAGCTTAAAAAAATACAGTGAAATTTTTATCTCCTAACTTCAGTCTGAAGTTAGGAGATGGAAACTATCATAGATATGAGCTGAACAGTTACAATTTAAATAGTATTATTAAACTTTTAAAACACGGGTGCTGATACTGCGGGGGTTTGATGGCACATTCTTAAATATAGGAATGTGTTCAGAAAAATCAGCGGTAGACAGCGCGTAAAAAAGCAAAAATATACAGAGGATAAGAGGTGGGTAATGGCGTTTACTTTTTTTTACAGAGATATGCACACAATTGACCATACGGCAAGAGTCCTGATCCCGGAAGTGAGCGGGCGGAGCAAGATACGCGTATGGGATGCCGGGTGTGCCATGGGTCCGGAACCATATACTCTGGCAATGACATTGGCAGAGGAAATGGAAAGATTTTCCTTTGATAATTTGTTTATCACGGCAACGGATATTGACGAGCAGGATGTTTACGGAAGAACCATTCACGAAGGGATATATTCAGCAGAGGAAGTTAAAAGAATACCCATTGAATTGTTCAGCAAATACTTTGAAGCGCTGCCAACTTCTCCGCCAACTTACAAAGTAATTAACCCCATCCGCGACCGTATTGAATTTAAAAAACATGACTTGCTGACTTTGCAGCCAGTCGGTTCAGGATTCAGTCTTATTCTTTGTAAAAATGTACTGCTGCATTTTCAGCCGGCAGAGCGGATTGAAGTATTGAAGATGTTTCACAAATCGCTTGCTCCCGACGGTTTGCTGGCTACCGAGAATACACAAAAATTACCTACAGAGCTTGGACACCTTTTTACCCAGTTGATGCCGGATGTTCAGTTATTCAGAAGGGAGGAGCCGGCCTCTTGAAAATTTTTGCTTTGAAACAAATAGCAGAAGCCGGCTAAACTATTTTCATCGAGTGCTGATAGATTAAGATTGAAGCAGCTTACAGTTTACTAATCTGGAATCCGCGTATATCAAAAACCAGCTTACT
>JACPGF010000469.1 GCA_016182615.1 Ignavibacteriales bacterium | reverse complement strand
CCCGGGACTCAGCAGTGTTTAATCCAACACTACTTTCGGCGGTAAATATACATCCCGATTCTGCAGCGGTTTTCCCGCTATTACTGGGTAATGCCGGTTCAACAAATGAATTCCGGAATTATCTGCTTTCGGTGGTACAACAGACTAATCCCGATGGATTAGTCGTTTCGGTTAATGGCGTGATAATTGAAAATGCTATCAACCTCACATTGCCGCCGGGAGGCGGAGTACAGGTAATGGTTACCGTAAAGCGGGGACCCCTTGCATATGATTACGAGGGAGTGCAGTTATTTATGCAACCCGAGTGTGAACCGGATCCGTTACATAATGGCAATTTCCAGTTAGCGGCTACCGCGAATATTACAGTACACTTTCTGAAACCCTGCAGTCAGGTAAATATTACTCAACCGGAACCCGGATGGCTCATCAATAGCAGTAACCGGGACACTATGCAGGTTTCTATTGCAGGTTATGATGCTTCTCATCCTTCGCTGCAAAACATTAAGCTGCAATACCGGCCCTCGTTAAAATCAAATGAGCGGTCTGATAACCCTGAGTTCTTTGCAAATGCCGGCATTGATGCCTCGGGTAAAGTGCGGAGCATCAATTTCGTGGGGCTTCCGGTTATACCTTTCAGTTTAGCAGCAAAGTTGCAGCAACGTAAAACTGCCGCGGTGGAAATTAACAGCAGCTTTTGTGAAAGTGGTTATTTGATGTTAAACAGCTACGCTAAACAGACCCCCAAAAAATATCACCTCCTGACATCATACGTGAACGGATCAGCACAACCGGCTGTGACGACGCAATACTTAACCACAGAGGAGTCCAAAGTACGGTATTTACAGGCAGAACGGACAGCCGATGCAAAAGAAACCCCGGTGAAACAGCGTGCGGCTGTTCTGAAAAGCACAACAGGCCTGAGATGGGCAACAGAAATTATTGAAGATGATCCGAAATCATCATGGTTTACATTTAAAACTCTGACAAAAGAAAGCCTGACCGGAACAAACACGTTTACCGTACCCTGGGTGGTTACGGGTGTCGATGACGGCGTGTACGATATCCGCGCGGTAACAACATGCGGCGGCAATACAATAGACGGAACATCGGTCTTGATTACCGGAACAATAGACCAGACAGCATCAATGGTTCAAGGGCTGCCACAGCCTGTCAGCGGCATACTTACCGGCAATGAACAGATTGCTGTTTCGTTTACAGAACAGGTGCAATGCTACGGATTGAATACTACCAACAACATACAGTTGTACTACGGGTCCGGACCGCAATCCGGACAACCCATAGATATTAATTTTACCTGCGACGGCAGAACCATTGTCATTACTCCAAATATAGCCGACCGGTTCATAGAAAATCAGGTGTTAAAAGCAATTGTAAAGCGCGTAAAGGATTTACACGGCAATACAATGAAGGTGCCGGTTGGTACATCATATACCGATTCGCTTTCGTGGGAATTTGTGGTACAGAAAAGTCCGGTACGCTGGCAGGGTGGCGATATAACAATTGTAAAATATCCCGATGAAACTGTGCAGGTAACCCGGCAGTTAGTAAACAGCAGTGGATTCCCGAATAGTTATTTTATCAGGAACATTCCTTACTGGTTAAGTGTTTCTTCAACCGCCGGAACAGTACCCAATCAGGGCAATGTACCTATAACCTTTACCATTGGCACGGGACTGGCGAATGGTGAATACGAAGTTACCATTACAGACTCAACCATGTATGGTGATCAGCCGCTGCGCGTGCATGTACAGGTTGTTTGCCGCCCGCCTAACTGGATTGTTGATGAAGCGGGTTTCGAGTATTCTATGAACATTGTTGGTGAATTATTTATTGACACTGCCGCGTGCCAAAACACGAACGATCTGGTTGGCGTTTTTGTCGGTCAGCAGTTAAGGGGTGCGGCTCAATTAAAGCAATTGAACAGCAGTACATTCCGCGTATTCATTACTGTTTACAGTGACAGTGTAAGCGGAGAATCTTTGCAGATGAGGGTATGGGACTCCTCATCGTGTAACGAGTATGGGCAGATTATCGAGCAGTTTACTTTTTCTTCGAATGCAGTGCTGGGAACAATAGGGAATCCTGTGAGAATAACCGCAACCAACCAAATGATACAGCAGTATAGTATGAAAAGCGGCTGGACCTGGATTTCGTTTAATTCTAAAAAGGCCGATATGTCCGTTAGCAGCGTTTTATCCGGATTACATCCGGCACCTGATAAGGATATTATTAAAGATCAAACATCCCACGCACAGTTCACGAGCACGGGAATCTGGTTCGGTTCTTTGGATACTATACGCAACGAGAAAATGTATCTATTGAAACTGACAAAAAAAGATTCGTTGAGCCATGTTGGTTATCCGGTGCAGCCTGCAAGTTCTCCAATTTTCCTTAACGCCGGTTGGAACTATATCGGGTATTTGCCGCAGGGTTCCACGGATGTTAATAGTGCACTTGCTTCTCTGCAGCCCCAAAATGGGGATATTATAAAGAGCCAATTCGCGTTTGCGATCTATGACACGGCATTTGGCTGGTTTGGCGATCTACCATACATGATACCGCGGCTGGGCTACTTTATAAAAATAAGCCGCCAGGACACGCTTATTTATCCGGATGTCAGCAGCAAGGCCGCCTTACCGGTAATTGCAAATCTGGAACCATATAAAACTATCGCGGGGCAGCCGGATTGGACCATCAATGCTAACGACTACCAGTATTCAATGTCGGTGGTTGCCAAACTTGCAAAGGGTATTGTCGATTCAATTAAGGAAAATATCGCTGTTGGATTATTTGCCGGCAACGTGTGCAGGGGATTTGCTGCGCCTCTGTATGATGCCTTTAAATGCAGGTACCTGTTCTACCTTACTATTTATGGTAATGAACCGGTTGGTGATTCGCTGCTCTTCAGGGTCTATGATGCCAAAACAAAACATGTTCTTGCTCTTATGAAAGGTATCCGCTTTGAGGCGGATAAATTAACCGGAAATTATAATGAAGCGCATGAAATTACCGGTATCCCGCTTGCGGTACAGGATGGTCGAATTATTCCGGCTGAGTTCTCGCTCTCTGCAAACTATCCAAATCCGTTTAATCCAACAACCACGATTGCCTTTGCCCTCCCGGTTGAATCGGATGTTACAATTACAATTTACAACATTATGGGAGAACGGGTAAAACAGATAGTAAACGGACACGAACAAGCCGGGTTCTATTCGGTTGTCTGGGATGGAAGGAACGATTATTCTAATATTGTTGCCTCGGGTGTTTACATTTATTCTATGAAAGCCGGAAAATATCAGGCAACCAGAAAACTTACGTTTATAAAGTAGAATCTCTTTTAAAAGGGCGGTACATAAACACCGCCCTTTTTTAATTTGAAGCCCGAACTGCTGTGCTGAATTTTCACGGGGTGAGGTCGCAACTTAGTTGTAAAATGACTTACAGCAAACGAGCGCTGATATTGGACAATTCGGGATTAAAAGTCCTTTGGTTTTACAGCAATCTCCTAAAATCCATATACCTTTTAGAATTTGAAATTGTATTTGATTAACTTTATGTTTGAGTGGTAATTTTAGGAATTTTATGTGCCGATTAGGCTTTTTGCTGCTGCAATGGCTATGTGTTTCTATTCTGCTAACAAATTTTTGTTATGCACAGTGGAATACGTATGCAAGGGATTTTCTTGCTGCCACCGGAACAAACCACAACCTTGTTCCTGCCTCTGATGGCGGCTGTTATGTAAGTTATGAACAGGGAAACCCTTCTCAACTGAATCTCCGGCTTTTCAATAAATATGGCCGTCAACCGTGGCGGGAACGAATACGGATTACCGGTGAATTACCTCAACAGTGGCAATCAAAAGTTGTTTCAGACGAACAAGGTGGTGCCATTCTGTCGTTTGAAGACAATATCAGCCTTCCTTTTACTTCCCGTCTGCGGGTACAGCGGGTAACAAAAAAAGCAATTTTCTGTTGGGGGCAGAACGGTGTGAGAGTATCTTTGTCAGAGAACAATCAGGGTAACCAAGCACTTAAAGACGATGGGTTTGGCGGCTGTGTGGTAGTGTGGGTAGAGAATGATACGTATCGTGCAAACAGGGTTAATGCCGCCGGAGAGAGGGCATGGGGCGACAGCGGGGTTTTCCTGAGTAATAGTATCTATATCGATCCGCCTAAGGTCATTCGTACAACCGGAAATATCTTTGCAGTTCTGGCCGCTTCCCAGATTTTCTATATTAATTTAAGTGGGCAAGTTATCTACTCTGCAAATTCAACTGCAACAGAAGTGGTATCAGATGAACATGGTGGTATTATCCTCGCGGGACGAGGGGGCAGTTACCCGCTTAATTGGCAGATTGTTGCTCAACGGAAAGATTCAACAGGTCAAAATCTCTGGCCCGGCCAGTTTGTTTTCGTTTCGGATAACGCGGATGTAAATGCCGTAATTAATTGCCTGACGAATGGCTCAATAGTGTATTTTAGCTGGGTGGGAAAAACCGGCACACAATTGACTCTTGAAATGCAGGGAGTTCGTTTGGACGGGAGCCGTTTATTACAACAGGGCAGCATCTTATTGGGAAATGACCCAATACTTGAGCGTACTGTTGGCATTATTCCTTCTCTTGGGATGCAAACGATATTTTGCTGGAGCAATATGCAGGGTGCTTATGGAAAGGGAACGTATGCCCAAATGTTCGATACAGCAGGGCAAAAAATATGGCAGCCCCATGAGCGTATCGTCAAAAAATCAGGTCTCGCCAATAAAAAAGCCGTTCCCGATGGTAATGGGGGATTCTATGTTTCCGGCACGATTAATGAATTTACCATATTGCTCAATCACTTCTCAGACGAGGGTTTTATTGAGCAGGATACTGCAACAACAACTATTTCCGGTCATCAGGTATCAGGCGGGGCATTCAGATTATTTCAAAACTACCCAAACCCGTTCAACCCAAGCACGGAAATTAGTTTTACCCTGCCGGAAAGGTTAGCCGTTTCGTTAAGCATCTACAATCAGCTTGGGCAGCAGGTAGCGGCACTGTTAAACGGCGAGAAAGAAGCGGGCAGCCACACGGTAACATGGCATGCAGGCAGTTTAGTATCGGGTGTGTATTTTTACGAGATAAAAACAGGCAAGTACCGTGCAGTTAAAAAACTGCTTTTGTTGAAATAGAATTATTTTTGAAAGCTGTCCTTCACCGGGCAGCTTTTTCGTAAAACTTCTGCTATATTTTCATTGATTACCGCAAGAACGATAAATAGTTCATCCTGTTAATCACCTGAATTATTTCACTCGTGTGATGTTCTTTCCAGAACGTTTGCTTTGCAATTTTGGCATTCTCGTTCCACTTTATTTCAAACGGAAAAAGTTTACCGTCATACTCCTCGATTAAGTCAATCTCCTGCCCTTGATATGTACGCCAGAAGTACATGTTACGGTACAACCGGTTATTCGAGACATATTTCATACGCTCCATCATGACAAAATTTTCAAACAGCTGTCCTGTATCATTCCTGTCTGTGAGAGGATTGAATTGCGAAATAACAGCATTCCGGACGCCATTATCGAGAAAATAGTATTTAGCCTTCCCTGTTATTTCTTTCCTGAGGTTGCCGCTGAAGGGGGTGAGTTTTTTTAATACAAAAGTCCGCTCGAGAAGATCGAGATATAACCTGACTGTTTTAGTATCAAGGGGTAGCTGCGCGGCAAGTTCAGAAACCGAAACCTCATTGCCGATTTGAAAAGCGAGCAATTTTAATAAATCGAGGAATTGATGCTCACCGCGAACTTTTGTTAATGAAAAAATATCTTTAAGCAGGTAGGAGTTTGTTAATTCCCTTAAAAGTTCAATTTTATCGGTACGGTTTTCACAGGTAAATATTTCGGGGTAGGATCCGAAAAGAAGCACTTCCTCAAGTTTTTGCTTCAATTCAAATTCATTTAATGAACCAAGCAGTTCAGGCTGCGAAAATGGAAACAATGTTACCGTTCTCTTTCTTCCCGTTAATGGTTCTCCCGTTTTCTGCTCAATGTTAAAAGAGGAGGATCCGGTAATGACAATTGTTACCCCGGGTTTGTTGTCCACTAATAATTTTAACCCCTGCCCGATATTTTTTATGTTTTGAGCTTCATCAATGGCAATCAGGTCGTAACCCTCGAAAAAAGATAAAATTTCCGAGAGATTTTCCGAGCCCAATACTTTTTGCACCACAATATCATCACCCGTGCACCATTTGTATAACTGCTGTAACCCGTTTAAATAACTTTTCAGCAAAGTCGTTTTGCCAGCCCGTCTGGGTCCGTAAATAATTAAAACCCGCTCTTTTTTCAGCAGTTTTCCGATGGAAACAGCTCTTTTAATCAAATTCATATAAATATTGGGATGTTATATCCCTAAATTTATATAAATATTGGGATGTTTGCAAAAAAATAGTGAATCTATTGCGTGAGATTGCTACAACAAATACCATTTTTAACAACAGTCGACAAGCAATCTATAGCAAAAAATACGGTTTAACACTTGTGAAAGTAAACTGTGAATAATGTTTGATGGAATGATTCCATTTAGACTACGTTCTCTCCCCTTCCGGCAGAATTTGACATTAGTATTCAATGATGGAATTGCATTTCTCAAGACCAACTTATCAATATTTCCGAAGTGCCGGTTTATTGGGATATAAACGGCACCCGGAAAAAAGTCCATTGTTTTAGAGCGCTCTGACTTTAATAGGAAAAAACTATTTTCATGCGGGTAGCATCGAGCCGTGAAACTGATAACTCTTCTTTATAGTATTTACCAACGCCTTTAGTAAGCGAGACAAGAAGATCAATCAAACCCCTTTGAGAAAGATATGTAACTACTAGTGTTTTATCATTATCCCATTTGAAATTGAATCTTGGCGGGTGGGCGTTGGGCATGTTTTTGGTTGTTGCAACGTGTACAGAGTCCATTTTCAGGATAAAATCTTTTGCATTTTTAGCACTCGCGTAGTAAGCCCCATAGTTTTTAGGCGCGTAAACTGCCGACCAATATTCACCAAAGGCATCAAATGCTTGCTGCTGCGATATTTTTAAGACTTTGCAAGTAGATCCTATTAACTCGAATATCTTTTTATCATCAATATCGCTAATGGGCAAAAACTTGGCACTTTTATCAAAACCCGCACCATCAAGGATTGCGTCCCATTTCTCCTGCCCAAAATTTTCGATTACTAATTGTCCCAAGCACCGGGCGATTACACCTTTCATAGCTGTCCTTTCGATAAGTAAAAAAAAGTAATAATTCAGTGTCGAAAAAAAATAATAATTGTTTAGGAATAAAGAATGTTAAAGGGGTTCAACGGTTAAATCGTTGTGTTGATTGAAACCATTTCTTTTTCACTGTCAGGAAGTGGATATTTTTAAAAGTATTATTTCTCCATTGCTTTAGCTTTTAATTCCTTCGGCATTTTTTCTATCGCGTAGCGAAGAGCAGTGCGTGGCATTTTAGGTTTGTTCTCCATTACATAATCAAATACTTCCTGCTGATGAGCTTCACTTGCAGCCTTAAGCATCCAGCCATAACCTTTTTGTACCAGATCATCATTATCCGATTGTAAAATTCCGGCAATTTCTAAAATATCCTGTAAAAATTTTCCCTTTCTGGCGGGAATTATCAATGATACAGCAGCCGCCCTTTTCGTCCAGCGATTTTCAGATACAGCAAACTTTTTAAGACTCTCAATATACTGCGGATACATTTCAACAAAGGCGCCGATAGTGTGGTTGCAAAGAGTATCACAGGATGCCCAGTTAGAAATATAATTATTCACCCATTTTTCAAATACCCGGAAATCAGCAGGCTCATAGTTTTTGCGGATAAGATAGGCAAAATGGCAGGCAATAAAAGATTCTTCCAAATAACCCGATTGCCACAACATCTCACTTAAAGCAAAGACATTTTTTTTATCCATAGCTAAAATATCCTTATCAAACCCTTTACTTATCTTGGTGACAATGGCGGTTTTGACACCGTAAATTTTAACTTTTTCTTTAAAAAAATTCTTTCCGGTAGCCGCGGTATGCGGGTCACTGTTTTGCTTCAGTGCTTGTTTTATCAGATGTATAATTTGTTCCATAATATTAAATGGTGTAGCCTTGTGTAATGCTTCAGGTGAAAGTGGGAATTGCACTCAATCGCAAAATTTAGTAATTGCGGTAAATCCATGCAAACTATCCGGCATTTTCGACAGATGTATAGCTTTTACGTTGTATTTGCTGACCCAACTGGCTAGCTGGATTACTGCTTAAATTCTTCCAAACCCGGTATTAAATCCGGTTGTTGAGCATTCTGTTTCTTCGCGTTTTCCTCTTCAATCTGCTCTTGTAATATCTGGCGTGCAGGTATAGACACTATTTTTCCATTCTGAGTAATAATCATATTCTCGTTGTTCTTAGCTTTTTCTTCAATGAGTCTTTTTATAGCCAACTCAACACCATAAATAATTTTTAACCGTAATTCGCTATAATCTTTCATTGTGTGCCTGTTTTATCTTTTCCCAAATATCATAATTAGTTATCTTATTTACAACACCGTTTTTGCCACCTGCAATTTCAAGAGGCTGTGTGAAAACTCTATGCAATAGATGTGGATAAAAAAAGGCGAATGTGGAAAAGTAATTGTGGCATGTCCGGATGCAATTCCGTAAATTTGTAATAACAATTCAAAATATTCCCAGTACGAGATCATGCCCTAT
>JACPGF010000077.1 GCA_016182615.1 Ignavibacteriales bacterium | reverse complement strand
GCCCCCGCCCGCCCAAATCAAATTCGGGCTTCGCCCTGAATTTGGATATAAAGGTGTAGTTAGTAATTCTTAAATATGTATATTTAAACTGACATTTCTAAATGGCTGAACTTGTGACATTTCTACTTTGCTATTACATAAATCTCATGGAAAGGTTTAAATAACTCTGGCGTATTTGGTGGTTTACTAAAATATATACACTAAGAAGTTGATTAATGCCGTTTTTTTAACTGCTCGTGTACTAAAAAGGCGTTCTTCTACAATTTCACCCAAAAAGACTTTGGATTTAGCCATACAATTCGTAGCAGGTGTAAACAAAGCCAGTATTCTAAAGCAGATGTGCCTCAAAAGGTTACACGCTACATTCAGGAAAAATTATTTTAAAAGGAGCATTTTTATGCTTTTACTCAGCGACTTTGTTGTGAGCCTGCAGATATACATGCCACAAGGTAAACCAGAACTGTTAAAGGTTACGCTATGCTCACCAGCGCTGTTTTCACCTTCGATAAGTGTTCTAACTTCTCTCCCCAGGATATTAAAAACTTTCAGTGAAATGAATTCTTTCTGTAGTAGGAAATATGCTACTTGAGTGGTAGGATTAAAAGGATTGGGAAAATTCCTCATAAGTATGAACTCTTTATTCTCAGTTGCCGGTTGTTCAGAGATTGCATTAACAAAGCTAATGGTGGATGTTGAATCACAATCATAAGTCAGAGTACCAGTACTTGAAAAGAATTCAACGAACGAACCGTTTTTTAATCCCATATCTTTACCTAAATAGTTAGTTGAAATTAGTGAATTATTTACAGTACACGATGAATTACTATCAAAATAAATTCCGTAACCAGCCTTTGCATATTCAGTACCATAATGCCCTAGACTCTGAAATCCACCTGCCCCACCTTTGGCTTGGATATTCACCATGCTCAAATGGGTGGATTTGTATATTTCTATTCCATTTGCCCCGGGAGTTGGGTACGATGGGGGGTAATTAAATTCTTTTACAATTACGTCCAACAGCTTCGAATTTGTTGCTCCATAAAACATAATTCCGACTCCATCATGAACTCCATAAGGTGGGCGACTGATTTTAACAGTAAGATTTTTCAACAATATTTCAGCGCCCGATATTCTTATGATGGGTTCGTTGATCGGTGGTATTCCCCATTGTGTTAACATGGTGATAATAACAGAATCTCTATCTTCACCGATTAATGTTACAGGACGGTTAAGAGTTAAAGTTTCAAAATATATTCCCTTACCAATAATTATTGTATCATAATTTGCGACAGCATTTATTGCAGCTTGAATCTTCACAAATTGTGCGGGAACATGGTACGTTACTGCCCGGCTATTTACAAACATCAGTAGCCCAAGTAAAAAAACGGTTCTTTTCATAAAGCCTCCAACTTATTTTTGGTCTTATTAAAATTACTTAAAAAACATATTAAGGGAGCAAATGATCACTTGCTGATATAAAAAATACTATCTGTAGATCTTCACGTAATCGTTATAAAAAAATTCTATTATTCACTCGAAACCGCGAAACATTTTTATAATCAACCTATTATCCTGCGTTCTTTAGAATTATTATAAATATAAAATAGATTATGTATCGTTAGCCATATCCATCGCCCCCCTCAATACAATTGCTTTTATAGATATCAGAGGAAGCGAATTTATTCCGGGATCAACATTGAATTGATGGCTGTTTCTTTTTCATATAATAATTAAAGAACTTAGTATCATTTTACCGTAAATTAATTGGCTTTGATGATTCATAATACAAAATCCATAAGTTTTACATAATTATTGCGCTCTCAGTTTGTTCGCGCAATTACATTGAAAGTCATTAAAACTTTGGGAAATTGCACATCTTAGGTGAGAAATCGAACTATTGGAGAATAAGATTATTTTTTGGAATGGGAAATGGTTATAATCCAGAAACCCGTCATCGCTCGTTTTTGCCGAATGAGACTTGACATGTAAATTGCAAAAATTACGGAAAATAAAAAACATCAAGAATATTAAAATTCTTGATGAATAAAGATTGAGTAGAAAATAAAGATTCCACAAACAATTAGTACACATTTCGTTTCCTAAAAAAAACAACATCCCACTTTCAGTTTAAATTTACAAAAAAATTATTCAAATATCAAATTCACTACCTAAATCCCCGCTTTATCTTTGATACTGCCTTTAATTTCGGTAATTTTGTATGTTTTATCAATTTACATACAATTTCAAATTTATGCGATATCCTTTTAGCGAAATAGAAGCCAAATGGCAGCAATACTGGGAAGATAACAAGGTATTTAAAACCGATTTACAAAATCCCGGTGACAAACTCTACTCATTGGTTATGTTCATTTATCCTTCCGGTGCAAAACTGCATTGCGGGCACTGGTACAATTACGGCCCTGCCGACACCTACGCCCGCTATAAAAAGCTGCAAGGTAAAAACGTTTTTGCTCCTATGGGTTATGATGCATTCGGTTTACCCGCTGAAAATTACGCGATTAAAACCGGTGTCCACCCGTACGACAGCACCATGAAAAATATCGCCGATATTCGCCAGCAGCTTAAACGCATTGGCTGCATGTACGACTGGGACGCGGAACTAATGACTTGTGTACCCGAATATTACCGCTGGAATCAGTGGCTGTTTTTGCAATTATATGATAAAGGCTTAGCATACCGCAAAAATGCACCGGTTAACTGGTGTACATCCTGCCAA
Source organism: Ignavibacteriales bacterium (assembly GCA_016182615.1). Classification (GTDB taxonomy): domain Bacteria; phylum Bacteroidota; class Ignavibacteria; order Ignavibacteriales; family Ignavibacteriaceae; genus JACPGF01. Next base: position 11,100 of record JACPGF010000077.1, on the reverse strand, counting down.
ACAGTACTCGCTAACGAACAAGTACTTTCAGACGGTAATTGTGAACGCTGCGGCAATCAGGTAATACAAAAAAACCTTACCCAATGGTTCTTTAAAATTACTGACTATGCAGAGGAACTGCTTGCAGGCCTTGAAACGATAAACTGGCCGGACAAAACAAAACTGATGCAGCGCAACTGGATTGGTAAAAGTACCGGTGCCGAAGTAAACTTTAAAGTTGAAGGCAGCGATGAGGTGATAAAAGTGTTTACAACACGGCCGGACACACTTTATGGTGTCACTTACATGACTCTCGCACCCGAACATCCTCTTGTAGATAAATTATCTGTTCCCGAAAGTAAACAGGCAATAGCCGAGTACAGGGAATCGGCTAAAAAACTGACTGAAATAGAACGGACATCAACGACTAAAGAAAAAACCGGTGTACCCACCGGTGCATACGCGATTAATCCTGTTAACGGAGAGCGAGTCCCTATCTGGATTTCCGATTACGTGTTGTTAACATACGGCACCGGTGCCGTTATGGCTGTACCTGCACATGACGAGCGGGACTTTGCTTTCGCGCAAAAATTCGGGCTTGAGATACGAAAAGTTATCGTTCAGCCCGGTACACAGGCAGCGGAAGCCCTCGAAACCGCTTACACGGATGCCGGAACGATGGTTAACTCGGCTGAATTTAACGGCATGCAGTCTGAGGCTTTTAAGGAATTGATTATCGAAAAACTTGCCACCGAAGGTAACGGGCAGAAAAAGATACACTACCGTCTGCGTGACTGGCTCATCTCCCGTCAACGCTACTGGGGTACTCCCATCCCGATTGTGCATTGCCCTTCGTGCGGAGAAGTTCCTGTTCCTCTGGACAAGCTGCCGGTTAAACTGCCCTATAATATCGAGTTTAAACCCTCAGGTGAATCACCGCTTGCTTCTTGCAAAGAGTTCATTGAAACTCCCTGCCCCAAATGCGGCAGCCCCGCTCGGCATGACCCGGATACAATGGACACTTTTGTTGATTCATCATGGTATTATTTCAGGTAACTAAATCCAAAAATTGATGATGCCATGTTTGATAAAACACTTGCAGATAAATGGGCACCGGTAGATATGTACATCGGCGGAGCAGAACATGCAACAATGCACTTGCTCTATGCCCGGTTTATACACAAGTTTCTTCGTGATATCGGTCTGGCAAATTGTGATGAGCCATTTAAAACACTGGTTCATCAGGGCACTATCACTAATGCCGGAGCTAAAATGTCAAAGTCAAAAGGCAACGTGGTTAACCCCGACAGTTTCATTGAAAAGTATGGCTCGGATGTGTTCCGTATGTACCTGAGGTTTATGGGTCCATACGAAATGGGCGGTGACTGGAGTGACAAAGGAATAACCGGTACAGACAGATTCATCCTCCGTTCGTACGAAATGATACAGAAATATGCCGGCCTTGCAAAAACAATTACTGCACCTGAGTTATTCTCGATTGATAGTTTAACAGATGACGAAAAAAGCCTGTACAGGAAAATCAATCAAACTGTAGCACGTTTTCAGGTTGCTCTTGACAACCTGCGGTTTAATACTGCAATCGCTTCGTTAATGGAAGCCTCGAATGAAATGGCAAAAACACTTGCCGGCAGCAGGCCTGAACTGCAATTGTACGTGCTTGAGCATTATATTGCAATGCTCGCCCCGCTTGCTCCACATTTCGGTGAAGAATGTTGGGAGGCACTTGGCAAAGAAACCACATTGTTCCAAAAGCCCGTTTGGTTTACACCTGACCCGGCCGCACTTATTGAGGATACGGTGAATTATGCAATTCAGGTTAACGGTAAAATGCGGGGGACAATTGAGGTACCCAAACATGCAGAACTCGCAGATGTGAAAGCGCTTGCATTGCAGCAGGAAACGGTAAAGAGACAGCTGGCGGGTAAGGATAATTTCAAAGATATATTCGTAAAAAATAAAATCTTAAATCTGCTGGTAAAATAGCTGTAAGTGATGAATACTGAGTGGCGTATCTCTATGCGTTTAATGCAGCTAAAAAGAATAAACCGCAAAGAAGCCCAAAAGAACGCAAAGATGAGCTGCAAGGAAAAGAGTTTGATTACTTTGTAACTCGAAGAGTGTACACAACAATCGGCATCTCTTGGCGTACTTTGCGTTAACTTGGCGGCTTTGCGTTTAGTGCAGCTAATAAAATGAACCGCAAAGAAGCCCAAAAGAACGCAAAGGTAAGCTGCAAAGAAAACAGTTTGAATACTTGTAACTTTTAGAGAGCATGCAACAAACGTAATCTCTTGGCGCTCTTTGCGGTTACTTGGCGGTTTTGCGTTTAATGCAGCTTAAAAAAATAAACCGCAAAGATAAGAGTTTGTTATTGCAACAATTAGTAATTTAACGGGAGGATTACCAATGTCAGAAAACGATATTGCACGATTGGTTGTGGACGGTGCTTTCAAAGTACATAATTCACTTGGACCCGGTCTTTTGGAATCAGCATACGAGCATTGCCTCGCTTATGAATTAGTGAAGTCCGGTTTGCAAGTTGAAGTTCAAAAAACTTTACCGATTGTCTATCAATCAGTTAAACTTGATTGTGGCTATAGGATAGATATATTAGTAAACCGAAAACTGATAATTGAAGTAAAAGCAGTTGATGCATTAAATGATGTATTTTTTGCACAACTGCTAACATATCTTAAACTTTCAGAGTGTAAATTAGGTTTATTGATAAATTTTAATGTAGTCCTAATAAAAGATGGAATTAGGCGGGTTGTAAATAATTTATAACTTACCGAATGCCTCAACAAGTGTAAATTCTTGGCGCTCTTTGTGGTTACTTGGCGGCTTCGCGTTTAATGCAGCTAAAAAAATGAACCGCAAAGAAGCCCAAAAGAACGCAAAGATGAGCTGCAAAGAAAACGGTTTGAATGCTTGTAACATTTAGGGTGCATGCAACAAGCGTAATCACCTGGCGCTCTTTGCGGTTACTTGGCGGCTTTGCGTTTAATGCAGCTAAAAAAAATGAACCGCAAAGAAGCCCAAAAGAACGCAAAGATGAGCTGCAAACAAAATTAGTAATTAATAATTCATAATTAAGAAGAAGTTCTATGTTTGATATAAAACTCGTACGGGAAAACCCCGGTTTTGTAAGGCAGGGCCTGGCAAATAAAAACGAACGTGACCGTGTTGATGAAATCCTTAAGCTTGATGAAGACCGCAGGCAGCTTATCCTTGCAACGGATGAGCTAAAAGCACGCCGCAACAATGCCTCAGCGCAAGTCGGGCAGTTAAAAAAAACCGGTCAGGATGCAAGTGCAATTATAGCAGAAATGAAAACCGTATCCGACCAGATAACTGAGAATGATAGCAAACTCCGTAACATCGAAGAAGCATTGGATACCATTCTTCTTTCTCTTCCTAATCTCGCGCACGAGTCCGTGCCGGTTGGAAAATCAGCAGAAGATAACGTAGAAAGCCGCCGTTGGCTGCCCGAAGGTTTTACTTTTGACAAGGAAGAATACACCTTAGACCATGTACAACTTGGTAAAAAGTTAGACATCCTTGATTTTGAACGCGGTGCAAAAATAGCAGGTTCGGGATTTCCTTTGTACAAAGGCAAAGGTGCTACATTAGAGCGCGCATTGATTAACTTCATGCTCGATTACCATATACAGCATCATGGCTACAGCGAAATATTTCCGCCATTTCTTGCAAACAAGGAAAGCATGCGCGGTACAGGACAATTGCCAAAGATGGCTGAAGACATGTACTTTGCCCAGGAAGACGGACTGTATCTTGTTCCCACGGCTGAGGTACCTATTACCAACATACACCGCGATGAAATGCTGGCCGAAAAACAGCTCCCGGTAAAATATGTCGGTTACTCGGCCTGTTTCCGCAGGGAAGCCGGTTCATATGGCAAAGACTCGAAAGGGTTTCTTCGTGTGCATCAGTTCAATAAAGTTGAAATGGTAAAATTTGTATTACCCGAGAACTCGTATAACGAATTGGAATTACTGGTCGGCGATGCTGAAGACCTGTTAAAATTACTGAATGTTCCTTACAGAATACTGCTTTTATGCTCGGGTGATTTGAGTTTTTCAGCAGCAAAATGCTATGACATTGAGACATGGTCTCCAGCAGAGCAGCGGTGGCTCGAATCATCATCTTGCAGTAATTTCGAAGCCTTTCAGGCACGCCGTGCAAACATCCGTTTCCGGCGTGAAGAAACCAAGAAACCGGAATTTTTGCACACGCTTAACGGCAGCGGTTTGGCAACCAGCCGTTTGATGGTTTCGATACTTGAGAACAACCAAACTCCCGAAGGTAAGATTATTGTTCCCAAAGTATTGCAACGTTATACTGGTTTCGGAATAATAGAATAAAATATATATTATGCAGGTAAAAGCTATCTTCCGTTTAATACGTGTTCCGCAATGGATTAAAAATTCCTTTGTACTGGTACCACTTATTTTTTCGCAGCATGTATTTGAAACCGAGTATCTTTTACCTGCATTATTGGCGGTAATAACCTTTTGCTTCGTGTCAAGCTCCGTGTATGTTATCAATGATATTGTTGACCGAGAACAGGACAGGCTGCACCCGAAAAAGAAAAACCGCCCGGTTGCCTCCGGTGCAGTTTCAGTACCGCAGGCAATTGGTTTGGTAATAGTATTAGTTATTATTATCGCGCTGATAAGCCCTTCACTTGGTACGCGTTTTATCCTCTCTATTACCGCGTTCTTTATACTTAATACGGTATATTCTTTCTACTCCAAACACGTTGTCCTCCTTGATATATTCAGTATCGCGGCGGGATTTATGCTAAGGGTTGTTGCGGGCGCGTTTGCAATTCAGGTTGCAATTTCCAGTTGGCTGATACTTACCACGATGTTCCTTTCATTGTTTCTTGCAGTGATGAAACGCAGATCCGAGATTGTGCTGATGACGGATAACGGGAAAGGCTCAACCAGGAAAGTGCTTGAGAGTTATACAATTTCTTTTACTGACCAGATGGCAACAATTTCTGCCGCGGCTGTAATTATCTGCTACGCACTTTATACTACTGCCGAGCGGACGGTTGAGGGGTTTCATACTGACAAATTAATTTATACAACACCATTTGTTGTTTTTGGTATTTTCCGGTACATGCATCTTGAGTACCTGCACGACCAGGGTGAGAATACAACCGAAATAATGATGCACGATGTGCCTATGATAGTTACAATTTTATTGTACCTGACATTTATTATAACCCTAATTTATTGGTATTAAAATCTCTTCTCCAGTTGAATTGTCTGGTTACCCGGTTATTCCGAAGAAAAATATTATGCAAGAGTGAGGTTATTCAGCTTCCGCTTTGTTGCTTTCTATTATACCTGAATTATAAGTTGCAGAAAGAAGCCGGCTAATTATTAAAAGCATCACAACATCCAAAAGCAACGAATAGATTACCTCCATGTGAATAAATTCACCAAAACAATTGCACTCCTGGGCCGGATTCTGTATGACACGATAAGTGTTAATGAATAAAAAGAAAACAGCAACTATTAATGCTGTCATTAGTATTGGCAAATTAATCTTTCTAAATAAAAAGGCAATCCCAAGTAACGCCTCAAGGATCAAAAAAGCAATACCACAAACAGCTATCACTATTTGTGGCATGGGTATTAATTTTGGAGCAAGATCATTTACCTCCGAAATAAAAACAGTATAGGACAGTCCTTTGCTTATAGCTGAAACAAAAAAAATACAACCTAGAATAATACAGGATATTGTCTTTAATGTTTGAGTGGTCTTATAATCATTCGAATTTTTCGGCATCTTAAATTGAGACTTATAATTTGTTCTCCACCAAACAATTTGGCTGCATATAGATATTTATTAATCATGTTACGTAAAATTTAGACTTAAGCCGACATTGAACTTACAATGAATCACATCCGGAAAGATGCAGTTAATAGAACTTCGGATTCAGCTTGTTTCTAGCTTATATTAACCCCGTGATAAATCACGGAGCTGAGCAACAGACTCACCTGCTCACGTTTTTTGTCAAAATCCGTCAGATAATAAATTTATACGGGAGGTCCGGAATAAATTTAAATTATTGACTTAAATGCCACAAGGTATCGTGCAAGGCATCCCCTCACAACATGCATCGTACCATGCCTGTGGAGGCAAATTACCAATACATACCTTGTACAGGAACAAATTTACCTCAGGATTTGGATAGCAAAGTTTTGATCCTGAGTCGGCTTTTAAAGCCTGAGATGAACCCATTATAACAACAACGATCATAATAATAGCAAAAATGCTTTTTAGTGCTTTCATAGTAACTCCATTTTTTTATATTAATTGAATTAAATATTGATAACTGAATATGAACGGACCTCCCGTTATTTCATGTTAGTTCTTTTTTAACAACAACTGTATCTTATCATACCCATCATCTGCAAAATTACCCGCCCAATATTCTTCCACATATCCTTTATCCAGAAGAATTGTGATTGGAACAAATGAAACAGGAATGCTGGCTCTCAGATCCTTCGGTGCACTCCGGAATACCGGCAAATGCAGTTTCTTTTCAGCGACAAATTTTTGAATTTCCTGTGTCTCTTCAACTGCTACACCAACAAATTGGAAGTTGTCCTTGAATTTTTCATAGAGTTTTTCGATGTAAGGGGATACTTCTTTACAATGCGGGCAATTTGTTGAAAATACAAAGAGGATAGTTTTTTTGCCGGGCTGGCTAAAATCAATAGTACTGTCTGTTCCAGCAAAGGTACGTATTAAAAGTTTTTTTGCCATATCGCCTTTTTTAAATGAAACCTGTGGAATGCTTGCATTTCCTTTCAGTTTTTGGTTCTCCTTTGCCAAATAAAACACTAATACTGCAAGCACTACTAAACATACGTGTAAAAAAGCAGAATATATATCTACCTTAAATTTCATGGAGCCCTCAAATATTTCTTGGAATAAAGAATGCTATTACCATTGCTTTAGTTAGGTGCAAGAACATTGGTAATCTTTTATTTGAATAAAATGAAATGCATCCAAAACTGCTGTTCTATAGCCGGGTTTTATATAAAACACATTAATTGAACATACTTGCAAAACATGAGGCAGCATATTTAAAAACCAAACGAACCCTTATGCTTTCGAAGTAGTAAAATTAAAACAAATGAAGCATCTCTTGTTTATGATACAAATTTAGGATTTAAAAATCAAGAAAAAAATCTCTCCGGTATGAAAGATTATTTTCAATTTGTATCTTATTGTTAAAAGATTAACTATATTGATAAGGCTATGAATATGAAGCCCCGGATATTAGTCGCGGAAGACAGTGAAATAAACCAGAAGCTTATTGCCCACTTACTCAGGCGTTTCGATGTCGAGTTTGAGATTGTTGGTGATGGTTTAAAAGCCCTGCAGCGGCTGGAAGAAGAACCGTTTGATTTTATTTTCATGGACTTATTTATGCCCAATATGGGCGGATTAGAAGCGACAAAAGAAATAATGCGGCAGTATAGTCCTTCGCAAAGACCGGTTATTATTGCCTTAACGGGCAACGCAGAAGAGTCCGACAGAACAGAATGCCTTCAGGCAGGGATGAAAGATTTCCTGACAAAACCAATTTCACCAGATGATGTGAGCCGGATTATTAAACAGTGGTTCAGGGGATAATTTTTAACAGTATATCTGCATGCTGTAATTTATCCAATCGGCTACAGTACCCCCCCCAACAAGAAAAAAGATTTTTCAATTCCCTAACGAATCCTCCGCTTGACAACGAAACAATCCGTACCGGTTTCATCACGGTAATAAAACGATTGATGGCTGAATTTTGTAATTAGGTTCATCCCGTAATGTTCAGGCAGGTCTTCCACATTTATCCTTTGCATAGGGTGCCGTTTATTTTCGAACGATACGCGGAATGGACCTTCGACATTGCAGATTACTTGATTTTGATGATCCTTGTACACAACAACACCGGTATCAATTACAGCCTTGGGATAAGGTGGATACATAGCCGTATCACTATCAAATGGTTTAACACCAAACCCGACATTATTCGTTTTTATAGTAACATTAACCCATTCATCTTCCAGCTCAAATTCTACGGTTATCGAATCACTTTTACTATGATAAAATGCATTTGCAAAAAGTTCATACATGATAATTTGCATATCCTGCAGAAAATGCTGCAATAGATCATCGGCGTAAAAATTTATCCGCTCCCTGAAGAGTAACTCTCCAGTGTCACTAACAAAGTGACTGTATTTAAGGATACCCGGAACGCTGATACTCACTTGTTCACGCATCATGTATTTTTATGTGGCCTTTTTTTAATGATTGTAAGTGTGTATTTGTTGTTAGCAAAGATACACTTTTTCTACATTTTTCAAAGCGACAGGAAAGACATCCTGCAAAACGTGTGATTTCACGTCATAGCTCTGTTACAGTTGTGCTTCAAGTTCGTAAACCGGAGATAAGCAAATCTACGCGGATTTTTCTTAAGCAAATTAACCCGGTACCACGGAAAATCTTTTTATTTACAGGCATTTTGGGTCCACTACCCGAATAACTACTGTTAACGGATTTAATGCAAATGAGCAGATGTCTCAGAGCTGGGTTGCCATAGCACAGCCCATCAACAAACCTCTAACGTGTGCACTAGCGGAGTGGTGTAAAACTTCCATTCGCTATTGCTGCAAACTGATCGCTAAAACCGGCAAAGTAAAAACTCTTCTGTACACCGGCTTCTTTTACCGCCAATTTTGGATTTGATTCCTTATTTCGATTCCATCTTTTTTAGTTTTTGCACTATCTGAGCGTTACCGGGTACTTCGTTTAGATATCTTTTGTAGAATTTTATAGCCATGCCCTTGTTATTGTCGGCCGCGTAAGCCTCTGCACAAAGCAATAACAACTGCGTGTCCAAAGGAGAAATATCCGTTGCAAACGAATACCACTTGGCCGCTTCGAAATTATTGGCACTTGCAGTAAGATATCTGCCGAGCAGTTTTAATTCGCTAATACCGGTATCGTAAACACTAGAACTGTCCTTGATATAGACAGCATATAAAACCATTGCTGAATCCGCGCCATGTGCAATTGTTTCCGGATACAATGCATCAGCAAGTGATTTTTTCGGTAATTCAGCTTTATCACCCATCGCGATTTTCATTAACTCGTTTGCCGGACTTCCTAAAATCCCGTCGCGGGTGTTAATAAGGTGCACCGTGATAGTTTTATTTACAGGCTCAATAGACAATTGGGTCGAAAATCCGGTGCCGCCCCCGGCGTGCCCAATCATGACCGTGTTTTTCGCATCCTTCCAAACACCAAGCCCTAAACCGTAATTTTGTACGGAGCCATCTTTTAATTTCGTCAGCTGCATCATGGTATCTAAATAATTCGGTGGGAAAAACACACCCGAAACAAGCGCGTTCCCGAATTTTAGTAAATCATCAACGGTTGAAAGAGCGCCGCCGCCCGGGAACTTAACCGATAAATCGGCAAGAGGCGCATTTTGCAGCTCCCTTGTGTCCGGCCGTTCGTATCCGCGGGCACGGTTGGGAATAATCTGCTGATGCAAATCATACTGCGTTTGTGTCATACCCGCCGGTTCAAAAATAAATTTGTGCATGTAATCGGTAAAGCGCATGCCTGTTGCATGTTCTATAATCGCGGCCAGAAAGGTATATGAGAGTGATGAGTATAAATATTTTGTTCCCGGCTCGTGCATCAATGAATCATTTGCCAGATAAGCAAGCACATCCTTCACCGAATTAAAATGTACTTTACTGTCAAACTCGCCCGCGAAATACGTGCGCAGCCCGGAAGTATGGTTAAGAACCTGCCGTATGGTAAATCGCCATCTTTTTTTGGGGACCTCCTGCAAATAGTACAAGACATCTTCATCCAGATTAATACGGTTAAGCGAGGCAAGCCTGATTATCGCGGCAGAGGTAAACGTTTTAGATATTGAAGCAATACGGTAAACCGTTTGCTCTTGTGCCGGAACTTTGTTTTCTAAATCGGCGTAACCCTTGTAGCCGCGCCAGATTATTTTCCCATCCTTCATAAGGCCCGAGGCAATAGATGGCACCTGCTTGCTGTTGTAGTATTTTGTCAGATAATCATCAGCCTGCATAACCATCGGCTGCGCGTTTGTTAACGGAAGATAGCAGCAGGTAATAATCAGCAATAATATATGTGTACTGTATTTCATAAACCGGTTGTATTAAACTATAAATAAGTTGTGGTATAAATTACGAATCCTAATCCGGTAAAATCAACCCAGTTAAAAAAAAGATTATGTAAATTTAAAATCATTTGTATCGATTAATCTAAGCAAAGCTTAGCGAGCAGGATAACTGAAAGGATGCGTGTAGGATAAACCGAATTTGTGTATCTGGTAAGTTTCCGGACAAACTTGTTAACCCCGGATAACACATTGCAAAAATAGTAAATAAATAATCTATTCAAAAATGCCTATTACGGTTCCATTTTTTTAAGCTTAACCATTTAATTTGCATTATTTAGACTCGCCGCAACACATGCAATTCTTCAACTTTTAAATTCTAAATATACCCGTCTTTTTTTGACTTTACCATTTTTTTATTCCAATTTTACAGTTGATATTATTTTAATTGGAGAAGTATCATTCATGGCAGCAAACCGCCGTTCCGTTTTTATTTGGGTTATTGCAATTTTGGTTACACTTGGCAGCGCGTATTATCAAAGGGCAACCGGACCAAGTTACCCGGTTAAAGGGGAATTAACCCTCGAGGGGACTGTTATACAGTACAAACTGGAGCGAAGCCATGTAACCGGTTCAGACTACGAGATAACAATTCCGGTTACCAACAAATCAATTACCGGTATTGTTACTTGGCACCGTTACAACTCCGATGATGAGTGGCAGCAATTGCTGCTAAAAAATGACGGGAGCCGGCTAAACGCCACCATTCCAAGCCAGCCCCCTGCTGGAAAAGTTGAATACATGGTTACCTTAATGACGGATAAAAGCACTGCACAGCTTACCATTGAGCCTGTCGTGATGCGCTTCAGGGGCGATGTTCCTGCTTATATTTTAAT
>JACPGF010000467.1 GCA_016182615.1 Ignavibacteriales bacterium | reverse complement strand
GACGGAGTTGTGAAGGATACCCTTCCTAACGCTCATTTCAAGATTCGTTTGGATAATGGCCATGAAATATTAGCACATATATCCGGCAAAATGAGAATGCATTTTATTAAAATATTAGTGGGCGATAAGGTCTCTGTTGAGCTTTCGCCGTATGATTTAACAAAGGGTAGGATAACCTACCGTTATAAATAGATGGAGATGAAATGAAAGTTCGTTCATCGGTAAAGAAAATTTGTGAAAACTGTAAGATAATTAAACGTAAAGGCGTAGTTCGTGTTATCTGCAGCAAAAATCCAAAACATAAACAGCGTCAAGGTTAATTAAATAAAGGAGTTTTTTCTTGGCACGTATAGCTGGCGTTGATCTTCCAAAAAATAAGAAAATTTTTTACGGCTTACAATACATATTTGGTATTGGTGACCACACAGCCGAAGAAATATTGCAGAAGGCAAACATTGATCCCGAAAGACGGGTTCATACATTAACTGAGGATGAAGTTGCCGCGATTCGCTCGGTAATCCAGGCGGATTACAAGGTAGAAGGTGCACTTCGTTCAGAAGTTCAAATGAATATTAAACGATTAATGGATATTGGTAGTTATCGTGGATTACGTCACCGGAGAAGTTTGCCGGTTCGTGGTCAAAGAACGAAGACTAATTCTCGTACCCGTAAAGGTAAGAGAAAAACTGTAGCAGGCAAGAAAAAAGCAGCTGCCAAGAAATAAGAATTAAAGGAGAATTTGTACTTTGGCTAAAGCAGTAAAAAAGACAAAGAAAAAAGCAGTCGTTGATGCAATGGGCGTTGCCCATATACAGGCTACATTTAATAATGTGCTTGTTGTGTTAACCGATATATATGGAAATACGATTTCTTGGTCATCAGCCGGACGTAATAGCTTCAAGGGTTCCCGCAAGAACACTCCATATGCAGCGCAGGTAACTTGTGAAGCAGCAGCGAAAGAAGCCTATGATATGGGTCTTCGTAAAGTCGAAGTCCGTATCAAAGGACCTGGTTCAGGACGTGAATCAGCAATTAGGGCATTATCAACCGCCGGGTTAGAAGTATCTTCTATCCGCGATGTAACCCCTATACCACACAACGGTTGCAGACCGCCCAAGAAACGTAGAGTATAATTAACGGAGTTATTTTTAAATGGCAAGGTATACAGGATCAGTTTGTAAACTGTGTAGAAGAGAAAAACAAAAATTATTTTTAAAGGGTCAGAAATGTTTTTCTGAAAAATGCCCGATAGAAAGAAGAAATTATCCTCCCGGACAACATGGTTTAAATCGCCGCGCTAAAATTTCCGAGTACGGAATTCAGTTGCGCGAGAAGCAGAAAATTAAAAGAACCTATGGTGTTCTGGAAACACAGTTCTACACGTATTACGAAAAAGCTTCCCGTCAAAAAGGAAGAACCGGTGAAAACCTTATCAAAATGCTTGAACGCAGATTAGATAATGTTGTTTATCGTTTAGGATTAGCTCCCAGCCGTAAGGCAGCGAGACAGTTAGTAGGGCATCGTCATGTGATTGTTAATAATCATTTGGTGGATATTCCATCATATATTGTTGATCCGGGTGATGTTATCAAGGTTACTGACAAGAGCAAAAAACTTGATATGATTCATAACTCTCTTAAACGGGTAAAAGACAATTTGTACTCATGGTTACAGATTGATAAAGCTTCCTTAAGTGGAACATTTTTACAAGTGCCGGAGAGATCGGAGATTCCACTAAATGCTAACGAGCAATTAGTGGTTGAATTGTACTCCAAATAATATTTAGAAATTTGAGGTTTAATTAGATGAGTCTCTCAAATCTTAGAATGCCGGAAGGCGTTGTTTTAGATGAAGCAACTTTTACGAATACTTACGGTAAGTTCGTATTGCAGCCGTTAGAGCGCGGTTTTGGTGTTACCCTTGGTAATTCTTTGCGCCGTGTACTGATTTCATCATTGAGTGGATCTGCTATTGTTGCGGTAAAGTTTAGTGATGTTTTGCACGAGTTTACTACGATTCCCGGTGTAGTTGAAGACGTTACAGAAATTATATTGAACCTGAAACAGGTGCGTCTGAAATTACTGAACAAGAAACCTACAAAAATCGAATTTTCGATGAATGGCGAGGGTGAGTTTACCGCGGCAGATATTCAAAAACACAGTGCTGATGTTGAAGTTCTTAGTCCTGAACTGCACATTGCAACGCTTAATAAAGGCGCTAAATTCGATATCGAATTGCGTATTGGCCGCGGCCGCGGCTATGTAGCTTCGTACGAGAATAAATCAGTCGATTTCCCGATTGGTATGATTGCAATCGATTCGATTTATACGCCAATTAAAAACGTTAAATACGATATCGAAAACGTTCGTATAGGTGACAATAATGATTATGAAAAATTGACCCTCGAAATTATTACCGATGGTTCAATTTCTCCTGATGATGCATTGACACAGGCTGCTAAAGTATTGCGTGACCATTTACAATTCTTTATCAATCTTGATCTGGAACCTGAGGAAAATCAGGTGGAACAGAAAAAAGATACTGAAAAAGAAAAAATACGTAAAGTATTGTTAACAAGCGTTGACGATCTTGAGTTAAGTGTTCGTGCCCATAATTGTCTAAAAGCAGCTAACATTAAAAATATTGCAGAGTTAGTCCGCCGCGATGAATCTGAAATGCTGAAATTCAGAAATTTTGGGCGAAAATCGTTAGCCGAACTTACCGAGATTGTCGAGAATCTTGGATTGGAATTCGGTATGGACGTAGAAAAATATCTAAAAG
>JACPGF010000462.1 GCA_016182615.1 Ignavibacteriales bacterium | reverse complement strand
ATCCCGGATTTATGGCTATTCTCATCTACCGGGTTGCTAATCCACTTTACATTCTGGGAGCGCCTTTAATTCCCCGGATATTAACCGAATACGCGCATGAATTGACGGGCATCGATATTCATCCCGGTGCAAAAATCGGTTCTCCGTTTTTTATTGACCACGGTACAGGTATAGTGATAGGGGAGACTTCAGAGATTGGAAAGAATGTAAAACTGTATCAGGGTGTTACACTCGGTGCGCTTAGCGTGGATAAAGTGATGGCTTCAACAAAGAGGCATCCGACCATTGAAGACGATGTGATTATCTATTCACAAGCCGTCATACTGGGAGGCAATACGGTCATCGGTAAAAACAGTATTATCGGGGGTAACTCGTGGATAATTCAGAGTGTACCCCAAAATTCAGTTGTCTATAATAAAATTGAAGTGCGGGTAAGGACAAACAATTCCGGAGAACCATACATGGATTTTGTTATTTAATAAAACAGGAACCACAATGAGTAAAACAAATGTGGTCCCCGAATAATTTTTATCCTCTTAACTGCTGTGTAAGGTTTTGTTCAATTTGACCGTAATGGGTGTGATAATCTTCCTGACTCTTTTTGATTACTTCATGTGCAGCTTTGCGTCCGTAAATTTGAGCAATTTCGACTTTTGCATGAATATTCTCACCAGGGATTTCCTTGTAAGTTAGAAAGTAATGTTTCAACCTGTCGATAATGGATGAAGGGCATTCTTCGATGTCTGTAATATTCCCGTAAACATTATCGCCTTTTAAAATAGCAATTATTTTATCATCAGCTTCATTTCCATCAATCATTCTAAAACCGCCGATTGGAATTACCTCAAGGATTATATCTCCATGAGAAATGGTTTTTTCTGTAATAATGCAAATGTCAAGCGGATCGCCATCCCCGACAATATTCGTGTGTCCTGTTTCTCTGCTGCAAATATCTGCAACTTTATCAGCGCAATATGTTTGTGGAATAAGCCCGTACAATGATGGGCAAACATTCGAATACCGTTGCGGGCGGTCTATCTTCAGAAACCCGCTGGCCTTGTCTATTTCATATTTAATGGTATCAGTCGGTACAATCTCAACAAAAGCAGTCACAACATCCGGTGCATTTTTGCCGATATATATACCATGCCAGGGATGTGGCTTAAAAAGCAGCCCCAGCATTTTCCAGATGGGGTCTATGAGTTTTTCACTCAAGGTTTTCTCCTAAATATTTTTATACAATGCTTAAATATAGGGATATATAGAGTAATTCTGATGTGATGAGGCATGAGCTGTTTTTAAAGTGAACGGTCACTCGATGAAGTGAAATCTCAGGTTCGCAAGGGCCAAAAAAACTAACACCTATTTTGTAAGATCTATTTTTTTATCAATCCAAAAGAAAAATGCAACAACGACGATGAGTAAACCAGATAGTACTAAAAATATTAACGCGGGGGAGCCAGAAAAAAACAATATCCATTTGCTCTTTTTATTTACTTCATTCTCAATTTCCTGACTGGAAGAAAGTGAGAAATCTTTTACATGGCTTGCGAAAAGAGCTATATCATCCTGATACTGGTTAAATGACGGTTCAAGATTAAGGTTGTAGTAATTAATCAGATTTTCTTTAGACTCAGTTGAAGACAGTACCAACAATTGATTGAAATAATTATTGTAGGTTTTACGGGAAGCAATTATCCGGTTATAACTATTGAATTCAGGTGTTCCCGATATATGACTTTGAATATCTTTTAATAAAAAATCATTCCCCTGCGTTATGTTATTGAAAAGTTGTCTCGTTGAATCTGATATGATCCCGTTTTTGCTGATGAGTGATTTTAACAGGATGAAATTTTTGCTGTTTGTTTCTTTTGTTAAAATTTGTGTTACATGGAGAATTCTTGTCTCGGACTTTATAAGATCGTTGTAATTGTTTTTAATCTGATTGACGAAATAATAAAAAAACAACAGTCCACCGATGAGGAAAACACTGCTGATTTTAATGAATAGTGATTTCGGTTTTTTCATGACAACGAATAAGTGTTAATTGAGTTTTTCTGCCTAAAAATAATCTTTTTGTTTCTGTAATATAGTAAATTCAGTCAAAACCTAAGAACTAATATTTTATCGGGATGCGCTGTAGTGATGGTTGCTAAATAATAAAATGGGAAAAACAGGCAGATTGGCATTTGTCCCGTATAAAAACTGTCCGGAATTTTGTAGTTTTAAAAAAGCTTCCAAATATTGTATGTAAGGTTTTCAGATGGAAAAATTTAAGTATAAGTGGTTTGTCATTGGCGACATAAATGGCTTCTTCGGACTGATGTTCGATAACCTAACTGTTCTCTCGTATCTCGCGGGAATTCTCATCTTCGGTTTCGGTTATCCGGCTGAAATAGTGTTTACCAAAATGTTTCCTGGCACTGCTCTTGGTGTTTTATTCGGCGACATCGTTTACACGGTTATGGCTTTCCGGTTGGCAAAAAAAACAAAAAATACAAACGTAACAGCAATGCCATTGGGATTGGACACTCCATCCACTATTGGTATTGCCCTTACTGTTTTGGGCCCGTCTTTTCTGTATCTAAAAAGTAAGGGGATGCTGCCCGCGGATGCAGCTATGATTACATGGTATATTGGCATTGCAACGATGGTGCTTATTGGAATCATCAAGGTGATATTTTCATTTATTGGTGAATATGTCCAGAAAATTGTGCCAACAGCCGGGTTATTGGGTAGTTTAGCAGGTATCGGGTTGGCTCTTATCGGGTTTATGCCATTACTCGATATTTTTGGTCTGCCTGTTGTTGGTATGGTTGCGCTTGGACTGATACTTTACAATTTGATAGGGAAATACAGTCTGCCGAGAAATTTTCCCGGGATTCTTGCTGCAATAATAACCGGAACAGTTATTTATTACATTGCGGCACCGGCAGGTTGGTTGGGGGTAATGTTTGTACCGCCCTCGGGTGAACTCCATGTCGGCCTTCCTATGCCTACTCTGGGTTTTATGAACGGCTTTTCTGAAGCTTTGAAATATTTACCTATTGCGTTTCCATTTGCTATTTTAACGGTCGTTGGCGGCATAAATGTTACCGAGAGTGCCCGTGTTGCCGGTGATGATTACAGCACTAAAGGTATATTACTTACCGAAGCTTTTTCTACACTTGTTGCGGGTTTATTTGGCGGTGTTGCTCAAACCACCCCGTATATTGGTCAGCCGGCCTATAAGGCAATGGGGAGCAGGGCCGGATATACTTTGCTAACTGGTATTTTTGTCGGCCTTGGCGGCATGCTTGGTTATGTATCTTTTATCGTTGAGCTAATTCCCCGGGCTGTTCTAGCACCAATTCTCATTTTTGTCGCATTGGATATTATGGTGCAGGCGTTCAAGGCTTGCCCTCCGAGCCATGCAGCAGCTGT
>JACPGF010000480.1 GCA_016182615.1 Ignavibacteriales bacterium | reverse complement strand
TAGCGTTTATTTGCGTTCATTTGCGGACTTCAGCTTTTTACCATTCGGGACTGATCTGAGGTCAGTCCCCATTCATGAGATCTGAAAATGAAATTGAAAGTACTGTCTGCCTGCTGTCTGCTGGCAATGTCGAATATGGTTTATGCGGAATTAACCGTGAGTGCAGATGCGCCACGTTTGAGTACGCAGGACATCATGGATATCCTGGTCAGTGAAAAGATCATTAGTGAACAACGCGCGACAGAATTGTTGCAATCATTGGTGACAAAGAAAACCGACGCACAAATAAAAAGCGATAAGGAAAAATCCGTAACCGAATCCGAAACAGCACTGCAACCAAAAGTGGTACGTGTGCCTTACGTACCGGAATTTGTTCGTGATCAGATACGTGATGAAGTGCGTCTGGGTCTGCATGATGAAGTGGTGAATGAATACGATGCTAAAAGTTCACCGGTTTACGCGGCTTCCCGTTTATGGATTGACGAGGTAATTTCTCCGGTTCAAATCCGGCAGTATGTATCTCAGGCTATTGAGGTTGCAAATTATAAACCATTTATTGAGCCATTCAAAATGGGAGTAGTTCAAGTATAATATTCATGTTTTTGACAAAGTCCCTGAAACTAACAATCTTTATCATCCTTTTGTTTGCTTCAGTTAATAAAACTGAGGCGCAGCAGTCAGAAATTTCCAAAAGGGTATTCCGGCTTACGGAAATAATTACTTCAAGGATGGATTCTTCTGCTTTTGATACTGACTTGAATAGTATTGATTCGGTGTTTAATCAGGCGGTTACCCTATGCGGCGGCAATTATCAGGAAGCTTTACTCGCGCTTACTTTCAGCTATCTGCCATATAATGAAGTTCCCCTGCATTCGCCGGTATTTAAGATTAAAGTCAGTATTCCCATATATTCAGCTCCGGAAGATATGTTTTTGGCCAAAAATGAGAAAATCCCCCGTTATTTTCTGTTCGATTCACCAAGAACCCGTCATGGCGATCAGGATAAACTTGCACATTTTTTCGGCAGCGCACTATTATCGTATTCCTTGAAAAATTACTATGTTTGTATGTTCATTGGTTATTTTGTTGAATTTTTCGAGGCCGTCTTTAAAGTAGATGGGGCAGCAGATTTCCGGGATTTAACCACGAACCGGCTGGGAATTGCTTTTGGCAGATATTTATCTCAGGATAATAAAACAAAACCTTCTCAGATAATCCGGTCTTATAACACTTTTCAAATATTGCAGTAAATATGATAAAAAACGTACTTATTATAGACGATGAAGTGCAAATCGGCGAAAGTATTCAACTCATCCTTGATTACGAGGGATACCGTGTTGATTATGTAACCACCGGTGAAGCTGGTCTTTCAACAATCCGCTCGCAACAGTTTGATGTTGTCCTGCTTGATATTCAGCTCCCCGGAAGAAATGGTTTCGAGATCCTTGCTGATATTAAAGAATTACCCAACTCACCCAATGTCATCATGATTTCTGCATTCGGAAACATAGAAAATGCCGTTAAGGCTACGAAACTGGGTGCATTTGATTTTATTGAAAAACCCATTGACCGTGAAAAATTGCTTATAACTGTCCGTAACGCGGCTCAAAGTTCAGTTCTGCTACGGGAAAATGAAGAAATCCGCAAAACCATTACCGAAGATTTTGTCATAATCGGCAAGAGCCGTTCTACCAATGACATTCTGGAGCTGATTAGTAAAGTTGCGCCGACTGATGCCCGGGTACTGATTACCGGCGAGAACGGCACCGGGAAAGAACTTGTCGCAAGAGGCATACACTCGCAAAGCCTGCGGAGTGAGAATGCATTCATCGATGTGAACTGCGCGGCTATTCCGCATGATTTGATCGAGTCTGAATTATTCGGGCACGAGAGAGGCTCCTTCACCGGGGCAAATCAGCAGCGGGTTGGTAAATTTGAACTCGCGGATAAAGGCACGCTCTTTTTAGATGAAATTGGTGATATGAGCCTTGCAGCACAGGCAAAAGTGCTCAGGGCAATCGAGGAAGGGAAGGTTGAGCGGGTTGGCGGTTCTAAAAAAATATCCGTTGATGTCCGGCTCTTGGCTGCAACCAACAAAAATCTGCAGGATGAAATTAAGGCGGGTAATTTCAGGGAGGATTTATACCACCGTCTTAATGTTATTCCCATACACGTGCCACCGCTGCGCGAAAGAAGTGATGATGTGCCAATTTTAATCGAGCACTTTACCGGTATTATTTCCGGCAAGTACAAGAAAAAACCGCCGGTATTTTCGCAGGCGGCATTGGGAGTATTGCAGCGTTTACCCTGGCAGGGGAATATCCGTGAACTGCGGAATATTGTTGAACGGATTATTATTATCGTGAACAAACCGGTAATAGAATTAAATGATATACAATTTTTATTACCGGCGGGTAAGCAGAATGTCGATGAACTGATTCTCGAAAGCAATTCATTCCAGGAATTTAAAGAGCGTGCGGAAAAAATTTACATCCTGAAACAGCTCGACATGAATAACTGGAATATCAGTAAGACTGCCGAAATGCTGGATATTCAGCGGAGTCATCTCTACAACAAAATGAAGAAGTACGGTTTAACCAAGGAGAACGAAAATGGCTGAGACAATTTTCTCGAAAATTATCAGGAAAGAAATTCCTGCAAAAATAGCGTTTGAAAATGAACATGTCCTTGCTTTCCATGATATAAATCCGCAAGCGCCGGTGCATGTACTTATTATTCCCAAAATAGTCATTCCAACAGTAAGTGAACTTTCCGGAAAAGAGCATGCTGCGCTGTTAGGAGAGATGATAGATGCCGCTAATACAATTGCCAAAGAGCAGGGGATTGACGAAAAAGGCTTCCGCCTGGTGATGAACTGCAAAGCCGATGGCGGCCAGGATGTGTACCATTTACATATGCACTTGTTGGGCGGCCGGAAAATGACATGGCCCCCGGGATAAGGGCGAGCAATTATGAGTTATGAGTTTTGAATTATGAGCGATTAGGAATTATGAGTTTTGAATTATGAGTGATGAGTGAGGGAATTAGGAATTATTCCATATGCTATTGAATCAATCTCGAAAAGCGAAATGGTAATCGCATTTGTAAAATTTTAAAAATTTTTGCAACATATCAAATAGTTGATGTGGAATGCAAGGTACTTCCATAAGTGCCCCGACGGGGCTAAATCTGAGTAACCGCGGGTTGCTAACCCGTGGATAATCCAGCCAAAACGTACACGTCACTAAAGGTGGCGAACTGTAATTTGGTGTTGCAAATAATTTTTCTACACTGGTATTTCTAATTGTTGTTCATTGTACTGGTTCAGCGAAAAATGGAAGGCAGTTTGACCATATTTGTTCAAAATAATTTTTTGCAAATCAAAAAAAGGCTGACTGCTCTTGGTGCAATCAGCCTTTTTTGTTGTTAAGCGTTATTTATTTTCTTGTATCAACCCTGAACAGGGGAGTAGCCTTGCTCCGGGTTATCCACTTCGTTTCGTAATTGCCGGGTTTTAATCCTACGCGGTTATCGGCAACAGTCCATGTTTTTCCTTCATCAAGGCTTACCTGTAATTCCGATAACGGATACTCTTTAGTTATCTCCCATTCAACTGTATATTCCTTACCGGCGGAACTTTCACCTGTATTCTTTATACTGTTTACTTTCTTCGGTGGATTAAACCCTAAATAGAATGGCGCATCACTCATGTCCGTTATTGTTGGATCAGACGTATCAGTTATCCTGAAACGAGCCTGTGAAGAAGGCGGATATGCTGCAATTGATATATAATACGCACCTGTTGAAGCAACATTTGATGCGATACTTGACCAGTTCAATCCATTGTCAACGGAAATTTCAAGGTTAACCCGCTGCACACCAACCGAATACCATTGGAACGCGGTATCCTGACTGACAACATGGGTTGGCAGCGTGGGGAATGTGACCCGCAACTGTTTGGACTGTACAACCGAGAAGTTTGCATCTGACGTGTCAAATGGAACACCATCTATTGCATCTTTAACCCTTATGCGGCATTGGTCGGAATTTGCAACCGGGATATTGCTCCATGTAAAAAGTCCTGTAGAGGCAATCGAATCAGCGATATTACTCCAAGTGGCTCCAGAGTTTGACGAGAAATCAATGTCAACATTGGGCACGTTGAATGAAGTCCACTGTATAATTGTCTGCGACCCGGAAATGTAAACCTCGCCGCCATTTGGTGAAGTGACAGCTACCAAACCAGCCGGGATAATCCGGAATAAATCATTACTGATGTCAAACGGGAAATCATCCGCAGCATCACTAATCCGTATCCGGCAGTTTGATGAGAGTGCATTCGTTACACTCCAAGGATAGAAACCGTCACTTGCCGTTGAAGAAATAATGGTTGACCAGTTCTGCCCGTTATCGCTCGTGAACTCAATTTTCACTGAATCAACACCGATTGATGACCATTGAATATTATGCGTGTTGCCTGCTGTTAATAATTCGCCGCCGTTAGGACTGGTAACAGTAATTGTTTGCGGTGAAACATTATAAATTGAGAACACACTATCAGATACGTCCGAAGGTAAACTATCGGTATCGCTTATTCTTATTTTACATAAATTCGAGTTAATACTTGGTACAGTCCACTCGTATGTGCCGTCACTACCCGTGAATGTTGTTATCGTATCCCAATCAGCACCATTATTGGTTGTTAAATCAATCCGTACATTCTGAAGGTTCGATGACAACCAAGTAATATTAAATGTTGAACCGCTTTGCAGGTTCAAATTGCCGTTTGGCGTTAATACCGTGATCGATGGTTCAGGCAGAACAGTAAATGTTCCATCGGATTCATCAACCGTATTGCCATTCAGGGCATCACGTATTCTTATTTTATAACCGACTGATGAACCGGAAGGGCTCCATCCGTATGAACCATCGCTTGGTGTGTTGGCAACAATAAGTGTCCAGTCACCTTGCGTTCCAACACGGTACTCGATATCAACATTATTTACTCCTGTTGAACTCCATGTTATCTGATAGAGTGACCCGGAGATAAGATTCTCACCACCGTTTGGATACAGTATGGTTATTGAACGAGCTTGTGTGATGGAGAATGTTGCATTACTCTCATCAATGGGTGTCCCATCCTCGGCATCGCTTATCCTTATTTTACACAAACTGGATGAGCTGTTCGGAATCGGGCTCCATTCGTACAAACCGTCACTTTCGGTACTATCCACAATTATGGACCATGCCAACCCGTTATTGGTTGTATATTCTATTTTAACTTTATTTATTGCGCTGCTGGTCCATGTAATCGATTGCGAAGTTGTTGCTTCGAATGATTCTCCGCCATTCGGGTAAAGAACTGTAAGAGCCTGCTGTACTTGATTCGATATGGTGAAACTTGAATCCGATTCATCCGATGGAACGCCGTCAACAGGGTCGCTGATGCGGATTTTGCAGAGCGATGAATTCAAGTTTGGAATTGTCCAGAGATATGTACCGACACTTGGCGTTGAATCAGCAATAACTGTCCATGTTGCACCGTTATTTGTTGTAAACTCAATCTTCACTTTCGGCAGGCTGTAGGATAACCATGAAATTGACTGGCTAGAGTTTGTAGTCCAGATTAAACTGGTATTCGGTGTCAACACGGTAATTGCCGGTTCAGGGGCAATAGTAAATACTGAATTACTTTCATCAGATGGCAATCCATCCACGGCATCAGATATCCGTATTTTACAGTTTGTTGAGGAAACACTTGGGATAGGTGCCCAAGTATAGAAACCATCTGAGATTGTACCTGAAACCAGAGTTGACCAACTGACTCCATTATTCGTACTGAATTCGATTTTTACCGAGTCTATCCCGGTACTCGTCCATGTAATGTTCCTGGATGAACCGGATGGCCAGCTCTCGCCGCCGTCTGGAGCAGTTACCAGAATACCTTGTGGAGTTGTAGTTGTAATTGAAAAGACACTATCGCTCATATCAACCGGGTTTCCCGTCCGGTTTTCACTAATGCGTATCTTGCACAATTGAGAGTTTCTCGAAGGTACAGTCCACAGATAAATGCCGTCACTTTCCGTGCTGTCAACCTGTGTTTCCCATGAAGCTCCATTGTCAGTCGTCAGGTCAATTTTTACCTTCGAGAGATTTGCAGATATCCACGCGATATTGATTTGATTACCGCCAACCAATTGCTGGCCGCCATTTGGAGATAATACGGTTACCGATGGAGCGGGTAAAATAGTAAACGCGGAATTACTTTCATCAAACGGCAAACTGTCTGTTGCATCGTAAATCCGCACTTTACAGTTCGTTGATGAAACATTCGGTACCTGCGGCCAGAAATAGAAACCGTCACTTTCTGTCCCGTTAACAATCGTGTTCCAGTTTACACCATTATTTGTTGAGTATTCGATATTGACACTGGCTATCCCGCTGCTCGACCAGGTAATATTAGTAGAAGCTCCAGCGGACAATATCTCACCGCCATTTGGCGCGGTAACTAAAACCGATTGAGCCACTTGATTATAGATGACAAAATTGCTGTCCGAAATATCCGATGGAGTACCATCAGTTGCATCAGCTATCCTTATTCTGCAAAGCGCGGATGAAATACTTGGTACAGGGTTCCATGTATATGAGCCGCTGTTAGTTGTTGCAGAGCTTATTGATGACCAAGTAAGGCCCGCATCAGCAGAGAATTCAATGCTGACACTGGGAATATCCTCGGTTGATTTGCCAAGATTAGTAGTCCATGTAATAGTTGAAGTTGAACCTGAAAGCAATCTTTCCCCACCATTCGGGGCAGTTACACGGATAGTCGGTTGAGGAACAATTGAGAATGCTGCATCGCTTTCATCAACTGGAGTTCCATCTTCTGCATCACTTATCCGAATCTTGCAGTTTGACGAGGAAACGTTTGGAACCGGTGACCAAATATAAATACCATCGCTCTCAGTTTTAGCTGCAATACTTGTCCAAGACTGACCGCTGTTGGTCGTGTATTCAATTTTTACGGTATCAATGCCCGTACTGCTCCACACGATTGATTGGCTGGTACCGGGGGCTAACTGCTCACCGCCATTAGGCAGCGTTACGGTTAACTGCTGTGGCAATGTCGTAAGTATGGTAAATGTGTTATCCGATTCATCTACCGGAACGCCGTTTGCTTTATCACTTATCCTAATTTTGCACAACGAAGAATTCAGTGAAGGTGTTGTCCAAGCATAATTGCCATCACTTTCGGTTGAATCGGTAACGCTTACCCAAGATGCACCGTTATTTGTTGTTAATTGTATTTTAACCGTAGCAATATTGGTGGATGACCAACGGATAGTACTTGTGCTTCCGGTTAAAAGTTGTTCGCCACCATTCGGGCTGATTACCGAAATTCCCGGAGGAGGAAGTATGGTAAATGTATTATTGCTTTCATCAACCGGCAGAGAATCAACCGCATCATACACCCGGACTTTACAATTTGTGGAAGAAACAACAGGTATTGAACTCCATGTATAGAATCCGTCACTCTCGGTTCCATTAATTATTGTCAGCCAGTTTACACCGTTATTTGTTGAATAATCAATATTAACTGAAGTAACGCCACTGCTGTTCCACGTGATATTTGTTGAACCTCCTGAATTGAGGACTTCACCGCCATTGGGAGCAGTAACTGATATTGTTTGTGTTGACTGATTATAGATAACAAAGTTACTGTCGGAAATATCCGAAGGAAT
>JACPGF010000479.1:7842-14486 GCA_016182615.1 Ignavibacteriales bacterium | reverse complement strand
TACAGGGACAGATTTAATAAAGATAATAATGACAAAGATGCTGCAATTAAACTTGCAGAAGTACATGCCCGTAAAATGGATTATGACGGCGCTATTGAAGTTCTAAAAAAATATCTTGGCAATAAACCGACTGATCAGGAAATTGATGTACGGTTTGCATTGGCACGGTATTCAGCATGGAACTACCAGTTCGAGGGTGCCATCGAGCAGATGAATTTTCTTTTGGCCAAAGACCCGAACAATCTTGAGTATCAGCTATTCAGGGCCCAGGTTGCTGTTTGGACATGGACGGATCCGGACTTAGCAAACAAATATCTCGATAACGTGCTGACCGATAATCCGAAAAACATACAGGCAATTGTATCTAAGGCTACTTTGCGGGTACGCGAACATAATTTTCCGGAGGCACTGAAACTTTTAGAGGATGGCCGCAGGATAAAACCGGACAGCAAGGAAATTGAAACCGCTCAAAACTTTTATGATGTTAGCCTTACCCTGGAAGAAGACCGGCAAATTTTTAATGTTTTAGTAAATGCGCGTGAAATTGCCGTAACGGGTGACTGTAATGCATCACTTGAAAAATATAATGAATGGTTATCCAAAACGAAATCACCGGGTAAAATCGAGTTGCTTGAAATTGCCGATGTGAATTCTTGCGCGAAAAACTATAATAAAGCCGTTGAGATATATACACAGCTGCTTGCTGAAGATTATGATTATGATGTTGCTTTGTTAAAAGCAAAGGCTACAATGTGGAGCGGCGATTCAGTATCTTCCCGTGAACAGTTCTGGAAACTGTTACAAGAAGACTCAACAAATTTTGATACGAAATATTATATGGCTGAAAACTATGAGCGGTTTAAAGATTTTGATTCAGCCAGAATTATGTATGATTATCTTTTGACTGTTGCCCCCGACACGATGAAACGTGATTTGGTAATGAAAAGAATCGGCTGGCTGCCCGTGGCAAGCAGCGGTGATAATTTCATGGGCAATTTTCCTGTGTTTACGCGGCTTGCCCCGACATTCGGTTATTATTCGGACAATCAAAACCTGCGTATGATAAACACTAATATGTTAATCGAACTTGGTTTACTGAGCAATTTTTCAGTTGGTGTTTCACTCGGTCGTGTGTTTTTAACAGGTACTACAATTAATAAATACGATATCGACAGTTATTTTACCACGTTCAAGTGGAGTGTTTTCTATTATCCTTTGCCAAATTTATACTTCACTGCTTCTACCGGTACACTTTCGTATAAAGAATTCAGTAACCGGAGAGTTGAAGAATTTGGGTTCCGGTATGATAGAGGGAAAAAATGGAGTATTGGCGGGTTATACACGAAAACGGATGCAGCAGTTGTTCTTTATTCCGCAACACTTGCAGATCCATTCGTTAAATTCGATGCACGAACTTTTAAATTTGATTTTATGTATCAGTTCAGCCCAATTGTAAAATTAACTGCTACACTGAACAGACTGTATATTTCGGGAGGTACCGTAAATGGTTTGGCAAGTCAGGCGAAAGTGGGAAATATGGCTACAGCCCGCCTTTCCCGCAAGTTTATGCCTGACCTGCATGCCGGTTATGAATTCAGTTATGCTGGGTTTACACCCCAGTGGGATAACCCGCTTTATAAGTTTTACTATTCACCAAAATATTTTGAAGCCCATTCTATCTGGGGAGAATATGTTTTTGATCCGGAAGAGGATTTGAATTTTACTCTTGGCGCTAAACTTGGTTACGTGCCGGCAGATGATTTTATGATACGGGAATTAATGGGCGGGGTTGACTACAAAATAGGAAAGAATTTTGTTTTTTCAGGAAAAGTAACAATCGGCGAATCATACCGTGAAACATCAAGTTATCAGTATGCTTCCGGTTTTTTCTCAATCTACTGGAGTTTTTAAGCGGTTTTAAAAAACACGCGATCTGATGCTAAAATAATTGCATTATTGAATATCATATCATCAAATAATCCGGCTTGCTTATATTTAAGAAGCCGGATTATTATTTTAAACAATGCAGAAGGAACAGATATGAACAGTATTCCCATATATCAGGTGGATGCGTTTAACAGCGTGCTTTTTAAAGGGAACCCCGCGGCGGTTTGTATTTTAAATACATGGCTGCCCGACGAAATAATGCAAAAAATTGGTCTTGAGAACAATCTATCCGAAACAGCTTTTCTGGTAAAGTGTGAGGGGTATTACGAAATACGTTGGTTCACTCCAACCATTGAAGTTGATTTGTGCGGCCATGCTACTTTGGCTTCTGCACATGTACTTTTTAATTTCTATGAACAAGATTCCCAAAAACTCACATTCCGCTCGCGAAACAGGGGTGATTTACACGTAACCAGAAAGACGGATAAAATGTATCTCGATTTTCCGGCTGACATGCCAAAGGATTGTGCAGAGCCCACGGGTCTGCGTGAAGCCATTGGAGGTGTGCCACAATCCTGTTTGCAAGGCTTAACCGATTACATGCTTATTTATAAATCGGAAGAGGAGATTGCTGCGATAAAACCAGATTTCGCAGCACTCTATACATTAAAGGCAAGAGGTGTTATTGTAACCGCCCCGGGCAATTCTGTTGATTTTGTTTCACGGTTTTTTGCTCCCGGCTCCGGCATCAATGAAGATCCTGTTACCGGTTCAGCCCACACGATGCTTATTCCGTACTGGGCAAAGGTATTAGGAAAGCAAAAAATGGATGCAAAGCAAATTTCACAAAGAGGAGGAGTGTTAACTATCGAATTAACCGGTGAAAGGGTTAAAATTGGCGGTGATGCGGTACTCTACATGAAAGGCGAAATTTACTTATAGCTTGGGTTTAGGCTGGTGTAATGATGCTTGAGTTTTAGCCGCACTAAACGCAAAGACGCCAAGTAAGCGCAAAGTACGCGAAAGAACCTTCATAATGTAAGCGCTTTTGAGATTGTCTTAAACTATGTGTATGCAAGATAGAAAAATAAACTATGCATGTACCCTTAATTAGATTGGCAGCCCGACAGAAACAATTTCAATAACACCAAAAAAACTGACAGCTTTAAACGAAAAAAAAGCCGGGCACACAAGGTGGTGCCCGGCTTTAATTGAGTCACATTACTATCTGAAAAGTGAAAGGACTGCGTTAGGTGCTGAATTCAATTGAGAAACCATCGAGGTAGCAGCCTGGCCGAGTATTGATCCACGGGTAGCGCCAAGTTGTTCCATTGCCATGTCAGCGTCGAACAAGCGGCTGAAGCTTGCCTGTGCATTGGACATGCTGATGTTCAGAGTTTCTTCTTTAATATCGAGCCTTTGAACAAAGTTACCGATTTTTCCGAGCGCGTTGGTAACTTCGCTCTTTAACGTTGACAGGTTTGCCTGCAATGTTGTAATGGTTGAACTGGTGGTTAAGCTTGCCTGTGCAACACTCTTGAAATTGCTGATAGATGTGTTAACAGCGCTTGCAGAACCTGACAAAATTGCCTGCGCAAAATCGAGTGTAATTTTATCGGTGTAAGCATTACCAACCTGGAATTGGAAACCGGTTTTTGCATCAGATGAACCGGTTAACAATGAAGTGTTGTTGAATTTGGTTGTTTCCAAAATCGACTGAATTTCGTTAGCCAGAGATTTCACGTCATCGGCGATAGCTGCACGGTCTGCTGTCGGGTTGGTAGCATCAGAGAGCTTACCTTCAATTTTAATAAGCAGGTCATTAGCAGAGAGTAAGGAACCTTCAGCGGTAGCGAGCAGGTTTTTAGCGCCTGAAACGTTGTTAGAAGCGGCTTTCATAACAGCAATTTTACCTTCGAGGGATTTGCCGATATTGAATCCGGATGTGTCGTCTGCTACGTTGTTAATACGTTTGCCAGAAGCGAGACGTAACTGAGAAGTGGCTGTTTCTTTGTTGACTTTTGCTAACGCGTAGTAAGCATTTAAAGCGTCAACGTTGGTGTTAATTCTGAAACCCATAAAATACCTCCGTGTATTATTATGATGTGATGTAATGTGATCGCGGGTTGTATCCCTACTTCCCGGGAAGCTAGTCAATTAATTTAACTTCCACTTGTACTATCGCAACTAATAAAAATTAGTTTAGGGCTTTTTGTAATATTTTATAAAAATTGCCAAATTATATAATGACATCTAATAGTGGTTCCACGCTCCTATAAATTGTCATTGCCAGTGTACACCTTTTTAGTTAGTTTTGATTTACAGCAAAGTGCGGTCTTGAATTGTTTCTGTAAAGAAGTAAAAGTTAGTGCTTTGTATATAATTTAAAAACAGTTGGAGCATTTTCTTAGTGCAAAATTATTTTATTGTTTTTCTTGGTGCTGGTCTTGGCGGCGTGGCCCGTTATTGGGGCTCGGATGTAGTATATAAATTTCTCCCAATTACTTTTCCGTATGGTACACTGGCGGTAAATGTAGCAGGAAGTTTCATGATTGGCATTGTTATGTATTACCTTAATGCAAATGAACTTATAAGCCAGGAAATGCGAATATTTTTGACAACGGGATTTTGCGGAGGCCTGACAACTTTCTCTACATTTTCGTATGAAACGGTAAACTACATGAAAACCGGTGAATATTTAACTGCCGGGCTTAGTGTTTTTTTAAATGTATTCCTGACATTGCTGGTGTTGTTTATCGCGTATAAGCTGTCTAAATTATTACACGGAGTATAAAATGGAAATTACAGGAGAAGCTAAACTTATCCGAATTTTTGTGGGAGAATCTGACATGTTGCATCATATACCCGTATATGAAAAAATTGTATTAGCCGCAAGGGAAGCTGGTTTAGCAGGAGCCACGGTATTCAAGGGTATTATGGGCTTTGGCAGAAACAGCAGGATACATACCGCAAAAATACTCAGGCTTTCCGAAGACATGCCGCTTGTTATTGAAATAGTTGATGAAACTAATAAGATAGAAAAATTCCTGCCCGTCTTACATGAACTGTTCGAAAATGCAAACTGCGGCGGCTTGGTTACCATGGAAAAGGTGGAAATTATAACCTACGGTAAGCGGGTCGGAACCAAATAATAAGGTAAAGATGATGAGAAATATATTGGATTATTGGCAGGCATGGGCGGTTCTTTCCGCACTTTTTGCCGCTTTAACAGCAATATTCGCCAAAGTTGGAATTGAAAAAATCAATTCGGATTTTGCTACATTTATTCGGACGATTGTCATTCTTTTTGTTCTGGCAATTATTCTTTTCACAACAAATCAATTCCAGCCGCTTCGGTCAATCTCAGAGAAGAGCCTTATTTTTCTTATCCTTTCTGGAATTGCAACCGGTGCCTCATGGATTTGTTATTTCCGGGCACTTAAAATAGGGAACGCTTCGCAAGTCGCTCCAATTGACAAATTAAGTGTGGTGCTTGTTGCTGTTTTCGGGGTAGTTTTTCTTGGAGAAAAACTTTCATCGTTTGACTGGTTAGGCATACTACTTATAGCCTCGGGCGCGGTTATTATCGCGCTGAAAATTTAAATCGGCATTCTAGCAAGAATGAGATTTATATTGAGATGTTTACAATTTTAACAATTCAAACTCACGAGAGAGAAATTGAAACTGTTCTAATAACCGGTAACCGAGTTACAATAAAGATTGTTAAGGCCTGTAATTACCTGTTGTTTCTTGTAAGCATCATACCTTTCCAATCTCTATGCAATAAATCAAGATTTTTAATGATCAGGGACTTTTTCTGAGATGAGGATGAGTTTCTTTCCGTTTGCCCGTTCCTTTTGCATGATAAAAATTGTGTTCCACCCTGTTACAAGTTTTAGATCATACTGCCAGGTTGTTTCGTATCCATCTTGCATATGGGAAAATGAGTGATTTGCTGCAAATGGCCGATCAACATATTCAAAGATGACACTATAAATACCGATTGGAGATGTATTCCCAATAAATCCAAGATAACCCAAAGAATCGTTTGAACAATAGGTTGAACCGATCCATTGCTCTTTGTCCGTAACCGCGGAAGAGATAACCGCGTAATCATGCATGAACGGATAATTACTCCCTGAAAACATGCCGCAGTTTGCATATGTTGTATCAGTTTGCGTTGTAGTAATAATGAATAATGAATCCGGTGGTGAAGGAATGAAATTAAAGGCAAAACTGCCGCTTAGGTCAATTCTTGTTTTTGTCAGGGATATCATAGTCCCGCTTACCGGAGAATTTTCATATGTCCTTAGACTACCGTCAAAGTGCAGTTCCTTACCGGATCCGAGACTCCAATTATGAATTGTACCCGAAAGAACTATTTCCGAGGGGAGTGGAGTCAAAAGAATGCCCTTCTCCCGGCATGAAAAGAACAGAATTGAAACCATCAGGAATGCGAAGGCTACACTTTTTTTCATAAGACAAAACTCACTTCTTCCACAATTCAATATTAATACTATGCAAAGGTAGTGAAAATTTTTTGTAGGGACTAAGCGTGTTTTTTATCCCGTTTGTCACTAATTATTCAATCGGAACTCATGGTATTTTCAATTTATGGGTCATTCGTGAAAAATATTTTCTTGACATGTATTGCTCAATGTGTTATATTTTCATAGTCAATTAAAACGATTACTTTATCGATTAAGTAAATTAAGTTTCTTAACTGAAAAAATCCGGTTTCCATCTTTTTTTTGAAT
>JACPGF010000479.1:0-7818 GCA_016182615.1 Ignavibacteriales bacterium | reverse complement strand
GTTTAATTGTTGATAATAAACCTGTATATAACGTTTTATTCTTGAAAAATTTCTTACAGCAAGCGATTTATAGTACAAGGAATTCATGCAATTTTTAAGTTCTGCAAAATTATTTGCGGTTTTAATTCTTACCGCTATTCCACATTTTCCCGGGCAGTTTTATGTTTCGGTTCGGGGAAGTGATGCTAATTCAGGAAAGATTGACAGCCCATTCAGTACTTTAGCCAAAGTAATGTCGCTGCCAAGTACAGTATTCAAACCGGGAGACACAGTATTCATAAGGGGGGGCATCTATATTTACACCTCAACAATTGTTATCAAAAAAAGCGGGTTACCCCAATCTTTATATTTTATTACAGCTTACCCCGGTGAAAGGCCAATATTCGATTTCTCCTCGATGCCTTACATCAGCAGTAACCGAGGTGTAAACTTGAAAGGCAATTACTGGCATATTAAAGGTATTGATATAAAAGGGGCGGGAGATAACGGCATTTGTATAACGGGTCAAAACAACATTGTTGAATTTTGCGCTTTTTATGAGAATAGGGATGCCGGATTACAACTTGATGCTGGCGCTTCCGGAAATAGCATAATTAATTGCGATTCGTATCGTAATGCTGACCCGGATAATTATGGAGATGCGGATGGGTTTGCATGTAAAATGGACGTAGGAACTGGAAATAGTTTTGCCGGCTGCCGTGCATGGCTTAATGTTGATGATGGATGGGATGGCTATCTTCGCGGGGTCGATGATGTATCCACCACGCTGGATAATTGCTGGGCTTTCAGGAACGGTTATTTTTGGGATGGTACTGATGGAGGGGGAAACGCGAATGGAAATGGTTTCAAAATGGGGGGGAGTGATTCCAAATTATTAAAACATAATTTCAAATTAGCGCACTGTTTGGCGTTCTTGAATAAATCACACGGGTTTGATCAGAACAGTAATAAAGGCTCAATGATTCTTTATAATTGTACCGGATATGCTAACAAAGGGAAAAACTTTTTTATTTCCAAACCGATTGCTGAAGGTAAGAAAATTGTAATCAAAAACTGCCTTGAACTTGGCAAGCGAGTATCAATTAGTAAAGGAGCAGAACAACTTGCAAATAGCTGGCAAATGGAGCCCGTTGCTCAAATTACCGATTTTGCAAGCACCGATACCGCGGATTTCAATTATGCAATTGCCCCCAGAAATACCGATGGCAGTTTGCCTGAGATAGATTTTATGCAGTTACGTTCTGAAAGCAAATTTATTGATGCGGGAGTTGATACCGGTTTACCATTTAAAGGTAAGGCACCTGATCTTGGTTGTTTTGAATTTATGCAGGAAAAAACTCCTGATGCAAAAAAAATACTGGAAAAACCAAATTAATGTTAAGGTGTTATTCTATCTCTCCTTTGGGTACAAACTTGAAAAAAAGAAAAAAGCGCGTGTGTTCAGGTGAAGAGCACAGTGATTATTCCTGAAAGATATACAAAATTTAAGAACTTTATAAAAACATATTTGCATAGATATTGCAAACAGGTAATATGATAAACAGATATTGAAAAGCTTTGCCGGACAAATATTCCTGATTTATCATATTAAAGAATAGATTTTTGTTTTGATTACTTCACATATGCAGTGAAGTGAAAAAGTAAAAGGAGCACAAATGATAAAACGAATTACTTATTTTCTTTATACCGCCGGAGCCGGTGCACGAGTAATTTACACTGCCTGTATTATCGCGGTGTTGCTCACTAACATGCTCAGTGGGCAGAATGTCGGTAAAATGTCTGGTACGGTTAAAGATGCAGTTACCGGTGAACCGTTAATTGGTGCCAATATTATCATTGTGGGAACTACACTCGGAGCAGCCTCTGAGGCTGACGGCTCCTATTACATTCTCAATATTTCACCCGGGAAATACGATGTGCAAGTTTCGATACTTGGCTACAAAAAAACTTTGCAAAAAAATACAATTGTAAACTCCGGAAAAACAACTGTTGCTGATTTTGCCTTGGTTTCTTCCGCTTTGCAGCTTGGTACAGTAGTAATACAAGCCGTGCGCCCCGATGTTGAAAAAGAAAAAACTTCAACAAGTGCTATTATCCGTTCAGATGAAGTACAGAATTTAGCAGGTATGCGTGATGTTGGAGATGTTCTTGGGCTTGCGGCAGATGTAACCGATGGACATTTTAGAGGGGGCAGGGATGGAGAGGAATTGTTTACACTTCAGGGAATGGGCATCGTCAATCCATTAAACAGTTCAAGTGCATTCATGCCGATCATGAGCGCTGTGGAAGAAGTTGAGGTGATAACCAGTGGTTTCGGTGCACAATACGGTAATGCGCAATCGGGTGTTGTTAATATCACCATGAAAGAAGGTAAATCGGATAAATGGAGAGCCACGGGTGAGATACGCTCCAGAGCACCGGGCAGAAAACATTTTGGCCCAAGCGTATTTGACCCCAATGCTAACCCCGCATTAAAACTTTTAAACGAAGGTAACGAGGCCTGGTTATCTGTTGACCCGAATTCAAATAATCAAGGTTATTTCCGTTCGTATGGATTAAGCAATATTTTTGGCGGCGATACCATGGCGCAATTGGCCGCTGCCAGAACCATCTGGCGGTATCAGACAAAACGGGACTTGTACAAAAATTACGGAACCGATATTGATGCGTCAGGAGAATTTACTCTTGGGGGACCAATTAATGACAAAATGAGGATGTTTTTAGCTTTCAGGAATAATGTAACATGGTCCGTGTTCCCAACAGAGGAGCCTAACAAGCAGCGGCAATTAATGGGAAACATTGTTTTTGATGTTGATGAAGGCGGAATTCTCCGGTTAAGCGGCGGTTATGCAATAGACCGGACAAATGTTTTCCCCAGCCAAAACAGCCTTGGATTTTATACCTGGATGTGGGACCGGATACTTTCGATAAATTACCGGAAAAGTGAGAATATTCAATTGGGTTTACGGTACTCGAAAACACTGAGCAAAAGCACGTACTATGACTTCAAATTGAACAGCCTGATAACTAATAATAATGTTGGTTCCGCTCCGGCTCCAACATGGATTGCAGATTCGCTCGTGTATCCTACACCAAAGATTGATTGGGATAAAGTTCTCATCGGCGCTGCTTCATCACCGGATTTGTTTGCATATCTTCGGGGAGATGATGTTTTTAAAAACGAAAAAACACGCACCTATTCATTCGAGGGCTCTTTAACAAGCCAGGTTACAAAATCACACCTGATAAATGGTGGTATGCAGTTTAATTATTTTAATATTAATGTAAAAAATGCTTCATCAACTCAAACCGGTTCAGGTGGAGCAGTTGAAATATATGCTGCTAACCCTTACGAAGGAGCCTTGTACATTCAGGATAAAATGGAATTTGAAGGTATGATAGCAAACGTGGGTCTCCGTTTTGATGTTTGGAACTCGGGCTTAGATTATTATAAAAATGTGTTTATGCCATATAAACTTGTTATGGATACGGTTAGTAAAGCAGTACGCTATGATGCAGCGCTTGGCGAGAAAATAAAATCACCGGTAATCGCCAGACTTCAGCCAAGAGTTGGTGTCTCTTTTCCTGTTGGTGAATTCACCGTTTTTCACGCCAATTACGGTTCATTCATGCAGCGCCCTTCGTTCCAGTATATAGTCCGTACGCAGGTAACTCAAGGCAGCAATATACCCCGGGTGTTAGGTAATCCGAAACTTGAACCACAAACAACTAACAGCTATGATGTAGGCATCATGCAGGGTTTAGGAGCGGGTTTTACTTTGGATATAAGCGGTTACTACAAAGATGTTAAAAATCTGGTTGAAGCAGCTGAGTTTACCGGCAATACCGGTTTAACCTATACCACATATTATAACAGGGATAATGCCGATATTCGCGGGTTCAGGGTTGCCCTTACTAAAAAAACTGGTATGATTTCCGGCTCGGTAAACTACCAGTATAGTGTTGCTACCGGTAAAAGTGCCACCGCCGATTACGCACCACCGGCATTCAGGCAGGATTCTTTGGGAAATGTTACCACGAGTAATGATAAAGTGCCATTAAAAGATGTTCTGCTCGGTTTCGACCGCACACACAACCTTGTGGTTAATGTAACTATTGATTCAGATGAATTTCTCCGGGAAATCGGGGCTGACTTTGGGTTGGGTGCGTATATTTCGCTTAATACCTTTGCGCGCAGCGGCCGGCCTTATACCTCTCCGAGTAATCCAAAATTTATCAATGCTGCAAGATCCCCGGCTGAATATAATACTAATTTGAAACTGACAAAGAGAGTTTCTGACTTTTTAGGTTTGCGCTCTGCGACAATTTATTTCGAAGTATTTAACTTATTCGATAACAAAATTCTGAATTTTGATTATATATTTGCGACCCCAAATGCGATGTCGGTAAGTACCGTTACCCAATTGTACGAAAAATACTCATTAGATGATCCGAATGGAATAAAATACTGGAATGTGAACAATGTAAATACTCCACAGTTTAGTGTTGACCAGTCATTTTTGATTTACAGTAATTCACCCAGGTCGTACAATCTTGGCATCTCAATTGAATTATAATTTATTTTGCTTGTAAACAGGATGCAGTTATGAAAAAACTTAAACTTATTTTAATATTTACTATAGTGTCTGTGTCCGTTATATTCGCGCAGCAACGCAAGTACGAGGTTCATTCGCGAGGAATGCTGCACCAGACTGTCTTTAATACCGGTGAACTTGGCAGGGCATTCGATGCCGGTAGTACAGGCATTGCCGGCGGGTACCCTCCATCGATGGAATGGCCTCCGAACGGGCACATGTTTGTTGACCGGAAAGAATACGAAGGTCAGCATAATTCGATGGGCGGCGGTGTTTACATTGGTGCTACAAGAAATGGCGAGCGCCTATTTGCTTTCTGCGGTGCAGTATCAACATCGAACGGTGGAACGACACCAGTAGAAGGTGTCTATAGTAACCCAATTTCCATAGAAAGAAGAATAAATTTCCCGGTTCTTTCAAACGGTGCCATAAACTTATCGTATAATCCTGATGAAGCTGAAGAGATTATTATTTCCAAGTGGGGAACGCCTACCGGAATTACCGTTAGAAGAACAAGCCGTGCCTGGAGTTTCCCGGGGTATAATGGTTTTATTATCTACGAATATGAATTTGAGAATACAACGACTGATACATTAAAAGATGCATTTATCGCGTGGACGTATGCTTTTGCACCATCAATGTTTGGTTATCAACGAAAATTTAACCGTTGGGGCGAAGGTGA
The DNA here is from genome assembly GCA_016182615.1 of Ignavibacteriales bacterium. Lineage (GTDB taxonomy): Bacteria > Bacteroidota > Ignavibacteria > Ignavibacteriales > Ignavibacteriaceae > JACPGF01. The sequence continues at coordinate 2,541 of JACPGF010000479.1, read as the reverse complement.
TTACAGGAATAATGCTTTCGGAAGATTTGATCTGAAACGGTATATGTCATACAATCATGAACGTGAAGGTCGTCCTGATTCTGTCCTTTTTGATATCTGGTCAAATGAAAATGACAGAGGCGGACTCAACTCTCCACAGGCAGTTGGTATGATGGTTCTCCATTATGATTATGATCATTTAGCTGTAAAAGGGAAAACAAATTTATATGTTACCCCCGATGATGAAAAATATGTCTGGGACATTAACAATAAAATAAAGCAGCCTTACCTGCTTCGTTTTGAAAATGCCAATTTATACTATACAAAAATTACGCAGTGGTTAGACTATCAAGCACGCAAAACGGGGCCATTCAAGGGTAAGAATGACTCATTAAACTTTCCGGATGATAATTATTACTGGATAGGCAGGGTAAAATCGAGTTATAAGTTGGCATATACTCAACCGGTATGCCGTGGTTATGGCTTTGGGCCATACACGTTGGCTCCGGGGGAAATTGCTAAGTTTTCTATTGCTGAAGTTGTTGGTTACGGCCCAGGCAGAGCATCAGACAGCGTTTACAGGGATTTAGGCGGCAGTACACTCGGGAGTTCGGAAACGGGATCAGGTATGCACCCCGTCCCGAGCTGGTATAAAACAATCTCTTATCCAGAGATTCAGAATCCCGGAACTATGGGGAGTAATTATTTACAGACTCATCCTCTTCCGTGGTATGTAGATCCTGAGGTTGTATCCATTCGTGATGCTGCAGACCGGGCAATTCAAATGTATCTCGGCGGTCCGTTAGTTAAATATGATACGGTGCAATTTGAGCCAAAAACCACTCCCGAAAAGGGAAGGTATCTTGTCAGTATTCCCATCCCTGCACCGAATATTAGGATAGAAAATACGAGTGCCGCTTCGAACAGGATTATCTGGGGCCCACAGGTAGAGACATTTACTACAGGCAGGCTGAACGCACCTTTCAGCCACTATTTGGTAATGCGCGCTCTCCATCCACTCGGCCCTTGGACAAGAATTGACAGTGTCGGCAAAAGAGATCTTCGTTACTTCAGAGATTCTATTTATAGCGTCCTTGACTATGCGAGCGATCTTGGAGTAGATGTGTATTACGCGGTTTATTCAGTAGATGCCACTGGCAAGAAGAGCGGATTTACTAATATGACTGCACACACCACTCAGTCGCCCGCGGCACCTGTTTTGGAAAAAGTTTATGTTGTCCCTAATCCATTAGTTGTTACCAATGGCAGGACAGGTTCGGCCGTTGGCGGTGATGTATCTGATCAGATTGGATTTTTTGGCCTGACAAAAAAATGCACCATAAAAATATTTTCATTCAGCGGGCAATTGATTCAAACAATTGAACATGATGGTGACGGATATTCTGAAGTTTCGTGGTTCCAGATTTCGAGGAATCATCAGATGATAGCATCTGGAGTTTATTTCTTTACTGTAGAGGATGCTGCTACAGGAAAACGTGCCAAAGGCAAATTTGTCATTATTCATTAACAGAAAGAATTGAAAAAAAGAATGAATAACGTGAAAAACCTACTAACTATTTTTATTGCGGCTTGTTTTTTTGCCACGGCATCATTCCCGCAAAAAGTTGGAACCACATCCATGCAGTTCCTTAAAGTAATGCCGTGTGCAAGGGGTACCGCTCTTGGAGATGCATATAGTGTGTTAGCTGAAGGTGCAGAGGCTGTTTTTTGGAATCCTTCGGGTATTGCCCTTGTACAAAAACCTGAGTTATCCTCAACATATTTGATGTGGATGATGGATTCAAAAATAGGTGCAATTTCCTATGCAGCCCCGCTTGCTGATATTGGCGCGTTTGGTGTCTCGTTACAGTACGTTGACTATGGTGAGATGGAAGAAACAATCTGGAACAGACCTTACAGCAAATTTGACCCGTATCCGGGACGTACAGGACGCAGTTTCCACCCTTATGCTTATGTGGCCGGGATTAGTTATGCTGCAAATCTTACAGATAAATTTTCAACCGGTTTATCGGTTAAATATGCATACGAGTCGCTTTTTAACGGCAAAACGTTTAACGCCATGATTTCTCAAGGGATCTGTGAAGAGGTGAACACCTGGGGCAGCGGCCTCTTGTTTGATTTCGGAATGCGTTATAACACCGGGTATAAATCGGTGCAGCTTGGTATTGCAATACAAAACTTTGGCGCGGATATAACATACGCGAAAGAAGCGAGCGCCGTTCCATTGCAGTTTAGATGGGGCGTTGCTGCTGATCTGTTGGGTAAGGATGCCCTATTCTTTGATGTGGATGATAACCGCCTCAGTTTTGCTTTTGATTTATTCCAACCGAATGATTATGCACAGCAGGAGCACGTGGGAATTGAATACGAGTTTTCCGAAGTATTTGCGCTCCGCGGCGGTTACAAATTTAATTATGATTCAGAAGGCCTGACGGCAGGTTTTGGTGTACAGCATAACTTTGCGTCAGTTCATTTTTCTTTCGATTATAGTTACGGCTCAGTTGCTAATTTCCTTGGCGATGTGCACCGTATCAGTTTAGG
>JACPGF010000463.1 GCA_016182615.1 Ignavibacteriales bacterium | reverse complement strand
TCCTGCTCCATTTATGTTCACAACTGTAACCGGCACACCGGGATTGGTTTATGACCTTCCGTTAACGGTAACCGACAATGCAGGCGGCACAGCAAATCTTAAGTTCGGTATTGCTCCTGATGCAACAGACGGCATTGATGCACAATACGGCGAACAGCCACTTCCTCCTGCACCACCTGCAGGCGTTTTTGATGCCCGTTTTAACCTCCCGGTTAATAACGAAGCGTCATTGAAGGATTACCGTCAGGGTGCAGCGAACACAACATTAAGAAGACTCCATGAAGTACAGTATCAGGTAGGTAATGGAACAACCATTACTTTTAACTGGAACTTACCGGCAGGTATCACCGATACCTTGAAAGATCTTATCACGGGAACAATTGTAAACGTTCCAATGACAGGCACCGGAAGTTATACACTCACCAACCCGGGTGTAATTACCAAACTTCAGTTAGTTGCAAACTATAGCGGATCAGTTGTTAATCCTCCTCCGACTCCAGTTCTTGTTTCTCCTGTAAACAATGCAACAGGTGTTGCAGTCAATCCGACGTTGGTATGGAGAAAATCATTAACAGCAACAAGTTATCATTTGCAGGTATCCACTGATGATTCATTCACTACTTTTGTTGTGAACGATTCAACATTAACCGATACTTTAAAAGCAATCAGCGGGCTTGCCAATAACACTACATATTTCTGGAGAACCCGTGCGAAAAACGCAGGTGGTGTTTCAGCATTCAATCCTGCTCCATTTATGTTCACAACTGTAACCGGCACACCGGGATTGGTTTATGACCTTCCGTTAACGGTAACCGACAATGCAGGCGGCACAGCAAATCTAAAGTTCGGTATTGCCCCTGATGCAACAGACGGCATTGATGGACAATACGGCGAAGCTCCTCTTCCACCCGCACCTCCGACCGGTGTTTTTGATGCCCGTTTTAACCTTCCGGTTAACAACGAAGCCTCGTTGAAGGATTACCGTCAAGGTGCTGCTAATACAATGCTCAGAAAAGTTCATGAAGTTCAATATCAGGTCGGTAACGGCACAACCATGACCTTCAGCTGGAATTTACCGGCAGGTATCACCGATACCTTGAAAGATCTTATCACAGGAACAATTGTTAATGTTCCAATGACAGGTATTGGCAGTTATACACTCACTAATCCGGGTGTTATTACAAAACTTCAGTTAATTGCAAATTATAACGGTTCAGTTGTTGTTCCTCCAGTAGCTCCGGTACTTGCTACCCCAACTAACAATGCAACAGGTGTTTCCGTTAACCCGACCTTAACTTGGAATGCTGCAACAGGAGCAACAAGTTACCGTTTAATCGTTGCAAGAGATACCGGCTTCACGAACGTTGTTTTTAACGATTCAACGCTTAGCGGTGTTTCGAAACAACTTTCCGGGTTATTATACAATACAAAGTATTACTGGAAAGTTAACGCGAAGAATTCCGCCGGTACAAGTGCATATTCACCGAGTTGGTTATTTACAACCGAGTTACAACCTGTTGCACCTGCAGCTCCGGTTTTAACAACTCCTGCGAACAATGCGATGAATATCCCGTTAACCACCACCTTGATCTGGCAGGCATCAGCTACAGCCACTTCATACAGAGTACAAGTAGCTTCTGATGCTGCATTTACTCAGATGTTAGTTAACGATTCAACAGTTACTGCAACTTCCCGCATCGTTGGACCGCTTGCAGCAGATACCAAATTCTATTGGAGAGTCTATGCTAAGAACACGGCAGGCGTTAGCCCTGCATCGACAGTGTTCAACTTTACGACTATTCCTTCGACCAATTTGGCATTTGATTTCCCATTGACCATTACTGATAGTGCAGGTGGAACGCTCGAACTTCGTTATGGTTTGGCTCCTGCTGCTACGGATGGCATTGATACTTTACTGGGAGAAAACATTCTTCCTCCGCTTCCTCCTACCGGAGTTTTTGACGCACGCTTTAATTTACCGGTCGGCGGTGAAGCTTCGTTAAAAGATTACCGTTTTGGACGTGACACTACACGCGGAACGAAAGTTCACCATATACAGTATCAGGTCGGTGCCGGTACAAAGATAACCTTGAACTGGGCGCTTCCGTCAAGTGCAGTTGGTTTATTGCAGGATGAGGTTACCGGACAGATCATCAATGTTCCTATGATTGGTGCAGGTTCTTTTACGGTAACTAACCCTAACGCGATTACCGGATTGAAAATGTCAATCAGTTATCTTGGCGAAGTTACAAAACCATTGGCACCAAAGCTGGTATCTCCCGATTCAGCTTCGACAGGCGTAACAACAAGTCCTACGTTTGTTTGGAGAAAATCTGCCGGTGCATTGTTATACCGGTTAATGGTTTCAAAGAATTTGACATTTACCTCGCTCGTTGTTAATGATTCAACATTAACAGACACGATGAAACAAGTCACCGGGCTGACAAATGGGACAAAATACTACTGGAAAGTCAATGCAACAAACAGTGCCGGAACCAGTCCGTTTTCAACAACATATAACTTCACAACAGCTGCAGCCCCTGCAGGTGTACCGGTACTCGTTTCACCGGTTAACAATGCGGTTAATCAGGCGTTGTCACTTAACCTTAAATGGTTAAAAGTTACAGGTGCTACCAAATATCATGTTCAGATTGGACGCGATACAACAGCATTTGAAATTAGTGACTCTGCAGTTGTTGATACTTTCAAACAGGTCGGCCTGAAAGAAGTACTTACCTATTATTGGAGAGTACGGGCCAGCAATGGTTCATCATGGTCAGCTTTCAGTAATATGTTCCACTTCCGTACATTACTAAAGGCTCCGGATACCTTACAGGTTTCAACGGTACTCAATGTGAAAGTTGTTAATCTTAAATGGAGAAACAATTCCGGTACAAATCCTAAATTTGTTATTGAAAGAAAATCGACAGGTGCATTTAGTGTGGTTGCAACAACTGCTTCAGGTGCAATAACCTATTCCGATTCTTCAGTATCATTAGGACAATCTTACACATACAGAGTAAGAGCTGTAGCAGGAGAAGACTCTTCTGCATACAGTAATGAGAGTACTACAATTATCGTTTCTGTTGGTCCTAATAAAAACGAACTTCCGACTCAGTTTGGTCTTGAGCAAAACTATCCTAACCCGTTCAACCCTGCAACCAGGATTGAATTCGCGTTACCGGTAGAAGCAAAGGTCGTTGTTGAAGTTTACTCGACTCTTGGTGAAAAAGTTGCTACGTTGGTTAATACCAATATGGCAGCTGGCAACCACGGTGTAACCTTCGATGCACGTAACCTTAATAGCGGTATGTATATTGTTCGCCTGGAAGCTAAATCAGCTCAGCAGAACTTTGTACAAGTGCGCAAGATGATTCTGATGAAGTAATTTATCGGAAAAGTTTCAAGCCGTCCCACGTGGGACGGCTTTTTTTTTTGCTTGAAAGTTTATTCCAGCTACAACTCCTCCCTAATTTACTTATTCTAAAACCTAAAAAGCTTCAATCCCGCAATTAATATGAAATTTTAAGCTTTTGCTAACATACGTATATGTGCATGGTTCAAGTAAAAACCCCATCAGTATTTTACAAAAAAAAATACTGCGTTAAAAAAAAAGCAGCAATAATCTTCCTAAACAAAAGTTTATAATTCTTTTTTGTTTTTGATTTCAATTACTATATTAATGTCAGATATTATTGATTTAGCCTTAACTGTTACTTTAGGATGACAGAAAAACATGAAAAATGTTTTTTCATGCAAGGCAAGTACCCCGCCACTCGTATTTTGTTTATCTTGTTCGAAACTGATTAATAATTAAAGTTCTGTGTATAATAGTCAATAACTCAATTTCCGATTGAGTACTATATCTAATAAAACAAAGGAGAATCAATGTTAAAGCGACTGTCTTTGTTACTAGTGTGCTTTGTGTTTGGCATAAGTATATATGCGCAGACACCTGCCGTGGATATTCCGTTGACAGTAACTGACGGCTCAGCCACAACGATATTACGTTTTGGACTAGATCCGGCAGCAACCGATGGAATTGATCCAGCGATAGGCGAACAAACTCTTCCTCCACTGCCC
>JACPGF010000460.1 GCA_016182615.1 Ignavibacteriales bacterium | reverse complement strand
TTTTTTGCAAATATATCAAATGCGCAAAATAACTATTCGCAATTCACCTATACTCTCCCCGAGTATTCATTTAGTGAACTGAGGCTGGATGCACAAAACCTCATGCACTTCGATAAATCAAACAATTTAAGCACTGGAAATAAGTACAGTAATTTTCAAACCGCGATAAACCTATCTAATTCTTATTTTACTCAGTCCCAATCTGTCGCTTTTCGTTATACTGCAGCAGGTGAAATTGGTTATCAATTAGAAGAACATTTTTATCCGGAAGTAAAAGGCATTATGCATCCTCACGAATCATTTACTATAACGAACGAACTCATTAGACAATCCTTCTCGTTCGACGGTTATCTGCATAATTACTTAAACAAGGATAACGGATTTTTTTTATCAACAGCTTCAAAAATTAACTATTTCCATTATAACCGCGGTGTTTCTGAAAACCACTATGATTTGAAGACACAAACTGCATTGGGTGTCGGCTGGGGCCGCAGAATAGGTTTGCGGAGTGTCGCACAGGCAAAAGTTATTTTGTCAACACTAGAAATGCCCGAATCAGAGGAAAAACTCCAAGAAGTTTCTGCAGTAATCGAAAAATATAACAACGACTATTATACAAAGTTATACCATGATAGCAGTAGTATTCAGTTTTGTAATGAAATAAGCCGCATCACAGATCAACCTGAAGAGTCCGAATTAATTAATCTTATTCTCACATCGCCGATTTATGCAATTACCGAAAAATTCACCGGATGGGAAGTCGAACTGGATTATATTCAGTTTCTAAATCAAATGAGTAATGAACCGGAATGGCCCGTCCATACTTTACCTGATGAAATTAATACACAAAGTGATCTTCAACTGACTGCATCTTACTCATATCCGTTTAATCTTGAGAAACAACTAACATCACAGATTAGTGTTAACCAGAACTTGCAAAAATCAGCTCAAAGAGGTACCATTACTTTATTTAATACTTTTTTCAGTATTGATCATTCCTATTTCTGGACTACTAACTTCGGGGGTGGGATTTTTCATTATTACACACCGGGAGTTGAAGATGATTTTACTTACTTTTTAGGCGCATCAACATCCTTCGCGGTCTTCAACCAACTCGTATTTAATATGAGTATGAGCTACTCAAAGCAGAAGTCCAGACGGATTTTTGATAATGGTGCAGCAACAGAATTAATTCATGACTATTCCGAAAATGACATTCGCATACATGCAGAGCTACAATTCTATATACTATGAAAATTCAATTTTTATAGTCAACTTTCACAAAAAAAACCGTGTCTCAAGCTCCAAAAGCCTCAAACACGGTTAAATACAATTGTTAAAAACTTTAAAACTGCAAAGCCAAATTAGCTACCATACCACCTTTGGGTGAAAAATCCGGGCTGAAACCGATTTGCATTGAGGTTTGCTGCGCAGCTTTTTTATTACGGGCAATTTGAATTCTTACCGCGTTAATTGCGCTGACCGCACGGTTGAGTACGAGCGCACCAACAACAAATCGCAGATTGATTTTTGACTGCTGGCTTGAAAGCCAAATACGCCTGTAATCGCGGCGCTCGGTTTGCGAATCCCACTGCCACGCTTGCTGATTTGCATCATACATTTCGGTAAACTGCCGTTGGAAAGATTTCTCATCGTTATACTCGGTAATACCCATGTAATTGCCTAAATCGGCATAATAGGCATCGCTGTAAACTCCGGGTTTTACTCCCCCGTTTACCGCGGCAAACGTCTTAAAATTGTCTTTCTGATACTTTGAGTAATAATCCATCCCGAAATAGGTAATCCAAAGTGCGGCATCAGCCATAGTAAACAATTTGCCGGAGTTGTAGTTACCGAGGTACAACTCACCCATACCCGGTAATAAAACCGAATAGAGAACCGCTAACGTTGTTGATTTTTTTTCATCAGGTGCCTGCAATTGTGCCTGTACCTGCATCTCATCTTGTTGAATTGTGCCCGGGTTTAATTTCCCGCTGTCATGACGCAGCTGCAAAAGTGATTGAGCCGATAGGTTGCCAACTATTAGCAGTGCGAACATTATATATCTCATAAAGAACTTTCCTTGCATGAACATTTTGTTTAAGGTAATGGTGAACTGAAACAAATAGTGCCTTGTGCCTCTTTAATTATTGCCGGTGTAAAAATATTAATTTTTTCTGAATTAAAATCCTGTGAAACACGAATATAATTTTCCGTGAAGCCTTTCATTTGCCCATCATGATCCTGATGCTCGAATAACACGGTAACTTCTTTACCCAACATGGACTCATGAAACTGATGGCGTTTCTTTTCGCTCAGGATACGCAGAATACGGTTTCTCTCACGCCGTTCAAAGACTTCAACTGTATCGGGCATTCTAATGGCCTTGGTGCCGGGGCGCTCTGAATAGGTAAAAACATGTAAATAAGAAACCGGTAAATCAATTAACAATTGATGTGTCTCGTTAAAATCTTCCTTGCTCTCACCAGGGAAACCAACAATAACATCTATTCCTATTCCCGCATCAGGTATGCGATTTTTAATTTTTTCAATAAGCTCACTGTAAAAATGCGCATTATACCTCCTTTGCATCAATCTCAAAATTTTTGCACTACCACTCTGCAATGGAATGTGAAAATGATTACATAACTTCGGGCTGCCGGCAACTAACTCCAAAATTTCATCGGTTAGAAGATTGGGTTCAATCGAGCTAATCCGCAACCTGAAATCACCGGGAATGGCAATCATTTTTTGCAAAAGTTCATACAGATTGGTATTAAGGGCTTTGCCGTAATCTCCAACATTAACCCCGGTAATAATAATCTCTTTAAACCCCTTATCGAGGAGTTTCTGAAAATTTTCAAGTGCACCTTCTGTTTCCTGGCTTCTGCTCTTACCCCTTGCCGCCGGAATTGTGCAAAATGTGCAGGTATAATCACAACCGTCCTGTATTTTCAGGAAGGCTCTGGTTCTTGTCTCGCCGTCATCCGAGGCTGCCGCGTGAAAATCATGCTCAAGCGATTCGGTTGATGAGACATGTATGCAAGCGAGTTCTTTTTTTTCAAAATTATCAATAAGGCTAAAAAGTTTAAACTTTTCATTCGACCCCAGAACCGCATCCACTCCTTTTATCGTGGCAATTTCATCAGGACGTAGTTGTGCATAGCACCCCGTTACAGCAATAAATGCATCGGGATTCTTCTTTAACGCGCGGCGGACTATCTGACGGCAATCTTTTTCGGCATTTTCGGTTACCGTGCAGGTATTAATAAGATAAACATCGGCTTCCGAATCAAAATCAACAATCTGATAGCCTTCCTTCATGAACTGGCTGCCGACAGTCGAGGTTTCGGAATAATTAAGTTTACAACCAAGTGTATATAGTGCTACTTTTTTTTGCATATTCTAACTACCGGAATAATCCGGTGATACTTTCTTTTTTATATGTATCTCAATAAGTTCTACAAGATACAAGTCTGGCATATATAAAAAAAGGCGGGGATTAACCCGCCTTTTTGGAAATAACAGAAATTATTCCTGAGCAGCTTCTTCAGCAGCAACTTCTTTTTCAACTACCGGTGCGGCAGGACGCTCGTCAAGAACATCTAAGCCGGCAAAATCGGCGCTGTCAACGACAGTTTCGGCTGTTTTCACATCTACTGTTGAAACTTTTTCTAATTTGAATTTAGTAATGTATTCTTCGATAACTTCTTCAGTCTGTTCTTTTAACCAACTGACCGCGCTAAGGACGATTTTCTTACTTTCTTTATCAAATTCGATAACTTTCAGGTTCAGGATAACATCAATCGGGAAATGCAGTGCAACATTTTTGATCCTTGAGGTTGAAAGCTGCGTGGTTGGAACGAAACCGTCAACACCATCAGGCAACTCAACAATAAGGCCTTTTTCAATTATGCGTACTACTTTACCTTTACATTCAATACCACTGGCGTAAGATGATTCAAAGGTATCCCAAGGGTTATCATAAATCTGTTTGTGGCCAAGAGAAATTTTTCTCTGATCCATATCAACAGAAAGAACGATTACATCAAGTTTCTCACCTTTTTTAACCACTTCACCGGGGTGGCGGATTTTCTTTGTCCACGAGAGATCTGAAATGTGAACAAGACCGTCAACACCCGGCTCTAATTCAACAAACACACCAAAGTTTGTCAGGTTCCGTGCAACACCGATGTGGCGTGAGTCAACCGGATATTTCTGCATTAATTCATGCCATGGATCCGGTTCAAGTTGTTTCATGCCAAGAGAGATTTTCTTGTCATCTTTATCGAGACTTAAAACAACTGCTTCAACAACCTGTCCCATTGATACCATCTGTGAAGGATGTTTAACATGCTGTGTCCAGCTCATTTCTGAGTTATGGATAAGGCCTTCGATACCTTTTTCAATCTCGATAAATGCACCGTAATCAGTAAGAGAAACAACACGGCCGGAAACCCTGTCACCGATGTTGAGTTTCTGATCGATGTTTTCCCAAGGATGGGGCAGTAATTTTTTAAGACTGAGAGAAATACGTTTTTTCTCTTCATCGAAGTCGGTAACGACAACATTAATAACCTGATCAAGTTTAACAACTTCGCTCGGGTGGTTAATACGGCCCCAGCTTAGGTCGGTAATATGAATCAAACCGTCAACGCCGCCAAGATCGACGAATACACCAAAGTCTGTGATGGCTTTAGCAACGCCTTCAAGTATCTGGCCTTTTTCGAGTTTTTCGAGAATAGCTTTTCTCTGGTCAGTTAATTCTTCTTCTACGAGTACTTTGTGTGAAACGACAACATTTTCGGTAGGTACGTTAACTTTAACAACTTTAAAGTCCATTTCTTTACCTACAAATGCATCAAAGTCACGAATCGGACGAACGTCGATTTGTGAACCCGGTAAGAATGCTTCCATACCCAACAAGTCAACAACCATTCCACCTTTAATACGGCGGACGATTTTACCTTGCAGGATTTCACCGGTTTCATATACGTTAAGAACGCGTTCCCAAATACGTAAGAAGTCTGCTCTTGTTTTGCTCAGAACCAGATTGCCTTCATGGTTTTCAACATTTTCAAGAACCACTTCAAACTCAAAACCTATTTTAAGATCAGCAAAATTATTGAACTGATCTTTTGAAATCTGGCCTTCAGATTTGAAACCTACATCGACGATAACCGAATCATCAAGAATGCGGACGATTCTGCCCTTTACAATTTCACCTTCTTTTACGTTGGTAAAAGATTCTGAATAAATTCTTGAAAGTGCAGCAAATTCCTGTTGTGAATATTCTTCCTCATCAAAGAACTTCTTCGAGCGGGCAAATTCTTCTTCAACAGTGTACTGAACCGGATTTTTTGAACTTCCGGACATTGAACCTCCGTTTATCGACCCACTTTCGTATTCCAGCCATCAAGAATAGCGGGGTCAATTAACTTATTTTTGTTTAGTTTAACATAGTTTATTTACGATGGCTTAAAAAAATCTTTTTTCTATCGTAACTTTAATTTCTTCCATGAGCCATTGCGGGGTTGAAGTTGCACCGGTAATGCCAACGCTTTTCATACCCTCGAACCAAGCCCAGTCTATTTCATCAGCATTTTCAACAAAGTACGTCTTCGGGTTTTCTGCTTCGGCAATGTGAAAAAGTACTTTACCATTACTGCTTTTTTTACCCGCGGCAAAAATTATCACGTCGTTGATTTTTGCAAATTCCCGCAGTTTCTTTTCCCTGCCTGATACCTGTCCGCAGATAGTATCTTTGGCATGGAATTCAACGGCAGCCTCCTCGATTGAGCCAATTTCCAGATTGGCATTTTTCTGCCTGAGAGCATCTGCAATTTCATAGAAAGTCGGTTTATCCATCGTTGTCTGTGAAAAGAGTACAGTCGGCCTGTTAAAATCAACTTTCTCCAGTGCTTCTTCAACACTTAAAACAACAACTGCATTTCAGCCGGTTACCCCTATTAGTCCAATTACTTCGGCGTGGTCTTTTTTACCAAATATCACAACCTGATAATTATTATCACAGAATTTACGGATTCTTTCCTGAACTTTTGTAACAACAGGGCATGTTGCATCTATTAAAGTAATATTTCTCCCAAGTGCTTTTTGATATGTTGCAGGCGGTTCGCCATGAGCCCTTATTAAAACCCGGCTGCCTTCAGGAATTTTATCTAATTCCTCAACAGAAATTGCTGATAACCCTAGAGCACCTAAACGGTTTACTTCTGCCGTATTATGAATTATATCTCCAAGCGAGTATAAATCCGGTGAATCTTTCAGGGCATTTTCTGCAAAATCAATCGCCCGGACAACACCCCAGCAAAATCCTGCTGATTTATCAATCTCTACCTTCATAAAGTCCTTTTTATATTAGTAACTTTATCAGGCATCAGGTAGTTCCATTTTCTTTTTTGCTAAATTAACAATCAGGCTTACCTGATTGTCAATTGTTACATGCGTTGTGTCAATCTCAATTGCATCAGCAGCTTTCATGAGCGGATTAACTTCCCGTGAGGAATCAATGGAGTCACGGGTTTCCAAATTTTCCATTACATCTAAAAGCGCGGCTTTTTTGCCGTGGAGTGTCAACTCCTCAAACCGGCGCTGAGCCCTGGTTTGCAGCGCTGCAACCATAAAAACTTTTAAATCTGCATCCGGGAAAACAACTGTTCCAATGTCTCTCCCTTCCATAACAACCCCGTTCCGGCTTCCCATTTCACGTTGCTGCCGGATCATTTCCTCGCGTATGGGACCAATAGCACTGACAAAACTGACATTTGCATTTATTTCAGGGTTCCGGATTGCTTCTGTTACATCTTCATTATTCAGACTTACTTTAGTACAATCATTCTCGTATGATAAGGTTATTTTTGCTTTTTTATCGTCATCTGTAAGAGAATACGTATCATCCAGAAGATTATTCTGTATTGCCATGTATGTTACAGCTCTGTACATTGCACCGGTATCTATATATAAGAAACCAAGCTGCTGGGCAACCAATTTTGCTGTTGTACTTTTACCTGAACCTGCAGGACCGTCTATTGCTATAATTATTTTTTTCATAGTTGAGTAAAATAGCGATTTTTTGCCAATTTTTGAAATTAAGAATTGGAGAAAAACATGCGAATTGAGCTTCCAACCATAAAAAACATAGAAAACTTTGTATTTTAGTGTACAAATGCAGATTTATGCCTTGCCGACACCTTACTTATCTAAATGTGGAGTTGGAATTACTCCCGTTATTGTATCTCATAAATTCTATTAAAGCGGATGCCTGTACTTTTCACATAATATATACCGGCTACGATTTTTAACCTTTCTCCTCCATTGATTTTTCTGTATTTTCTGTTTTACATTTGTAATTTATATACTGATATGAATAAACCTCGAAACAACTTTTTAATTTTAAGTACCATTTACCTGTTTACTTTTCTTTTTACAGGTTGTGATGATACACTTTCGGATGATAGCCTGACAATGCCAGCATCTGGAGTTAGTTATTCAAAGCACATTGCACCACTCTTCCAGTTAAAATGCAACAATAGTGCATGTCATGGTGATGGCGCGAGCGGCAGACCGGTTTTTACCAGTCATTATGGCATTACGAAAGATGCATCGATAGTTGTAAAAGGAGACCCCGAAACCAGCAGATTGGTTTGGGCAATTGAATGGCGGGGCGGGGCAGCAAAGATGCCCCCTGAAGGGTCAGCGGGACTAACCACTGCTCAAATTACAGGTATAAAAACATGGATTAAGGAAGGGGCACAGAATAATTAATCTGCACCCTCCGGTTTTACAAATAGATTAAATTTTACGTTAAAATTTATTCACCTGAATGGAAATAACAATTCAAATGAGATATTTTCGCTTAATCACCGATAGATGATGCAATTCATGCCCGGCAATTTGATACATGAGAGAACGGATTGAAACTAAATTTTTATTAGCAACTCCGGTTCTTGTATAATCATCATCACGGAAAGTTCTGAAAAGAGCAACTGTTGACTGCCTAACCGCGAGATATTCGTTTAATAAAGAACCAATTGTCCGTTCGTTTGCCCTGCCTTCCAGAACATAGTCATTTTGTTCAAACCCCGGGAGTTCTGCATTTTCACCCCGCACGATGCAAAGAGCCCTGTATGCAAATATTCTTTCTGAGTCCATGATATGGAGTAATATATCCTTTATAGTCCACTTCCCTGCCTCATACGCATAACTTAGTTGTTCCTCGGTTAGTGAGGCAATTAATTTTGAAATCATCGTTCCATTAGACTCAATTAAATCCGAAACATTGCATTCCTCAGGTACTGCATTAATGTACTCGATTGCATAAGGCGGGTATTCACCCGGTTTTTGTTTTTTAATTATCATATCAGCCTCTTTTTATTGATTGCAACAATTTTGTTTAGTGAAAATGCTTACCATCCAAAACTAACTATTTTATCCATCCCTGCTCTTTGTACCAGTTTAGGGTCATCGAAATACCTTTATCGATACTAATTTTTTGATAAAAGCCCAATTGTTCCTTTGCTTTCACGGGCGAACATATCCAAGCATGCCTTGTAATGTCACGAGCCTTTTCAATATTAAGCGTTGCAGCCTGCTTCTGAAACATTGCAACAAACTGCGCCACGGCAGCAATTGCATAAACAACAAAATGAGGAATTTTAAACCGCAGTGCTTTTTTACCCAATACCCGTGAAGTAACATCAATTACCTCATCCCATGTATATAATTGACTTGATGTGATAAAATATGTTTCACCTGCTGATGTATCAGAAGTCGCGGCAAGATACAACCCTTCAACCAAATCTTTAACATGTATAAGCGAAATAAGTTTTCTATCGAAACCAATTGTTGTTGTAATACCTTGTGAATAGGTTTTAAAGAAAATTAATATTTCCGTATCACGTTCACCAAATACTGCAGGCGGCCTGCAAATGGTAACCGGCAATTTGTCAAAGTATTCGGCCACAAGCTTTTCCTGTGCAAGCTTACTTTTTCCATAAGTAGTAATGGGATCGCATATATCTTTTTCTGTAATCATCATATCATTTGGGGATGGTCCCGCCGCTGTTTGGCTGGATACGATGAGTATTTTTCTAATCGATGTCTTTTGTTTGAGTGCTGCATCGAGGATACATT
>JACPGF010000459.1 GCA_016182615.1 Ignavibacteriales bacterium | reverse complement strand
GAGCGGCTCTTCCGGTTCCCTCTCCTTTTGGGAGAGGGTTAGGGTGAGGGCTGTTTTTAGCATAAAAACAAACATTTTACCCTCAAGTTGATTCGCCGCGACGAACCTTCGCAAGGAGAGGGAAACTCCAAGTACAAATCCAACTTTTAAGTTTTTACCATTACTCATTGACTGTCCATTAGGAAAGCATTGAGAAAACTATTTCTTTGTAAGTTCAATTTTTTTAATGTTACCTGCAAAAAAGAACAGTGAAGCTAGTCCAAGCGGCACTAAGATAGCACCCATCATAAAGAAATAGAACCAATCGGTTTTTGTTAAAGTCGGCACCAGCCACATGGTCATTAGCACACCAAACACGGCGGCTGTACCGCCAAGGCCTGCAAGTGAACCTACCGATTTACCGGTAAGAAAATCACTCGGCAGTGTTTGTATGTTATTAATGGAAAACTGAAAACCGAATAATATGACGGCCATAAGCAATACCGCCATCAAAGGGGTTTGCGCATAGGCGCTTAAAATTAGCGGCGGCAAACAAATAATACTGCCAATAACAATTGCTGTTTTTCTTGCCTTGTTTACAGTCCAGCCTTTTTTAATCCAGTTACCCGAAATCCATCCACCGGTTAAACTTCCGGCAGCAGAGCCAACGTAAGGCACCCAGGCAAACATGCCGATTTGCTTTACATCAAATTTAAATTGTTCATTCAAATAAATTGGCAGCCAGCTGACAAACATCCACCAAATCGGATCGAAGAAAAACCGGGGAACGATAACAGCGTATGTTTGCCGCAGTTTTAGGAGCTCTTTCCATTTAAGCACTCTGTCATCGGTTACAGCAACCGGTAAACCGGAATTGATATGTTCCTTTTCTTCATCGGTTATCCACGGATGTGTCTTGGGAGTCCCTTTATTGATTATTAACCAGGGAATCAGCCAAAGCAAGCCAAAAGAAGCAATAATAGGGAACGTTAAACGCCAGCCTAAGGTTAAATATAAAAAGGCAATCAAGGGAGCGGAAATAACCGCACCGATTGAGGCACCTGCATTAAAAATGCCCTGTGCCAATGCACGCTCTTTGGCGGGGAACCATTCAGCATTGGATTTTGTCGCTCCGGGCCAGTTTCCGGCCTCACCAAATCCCAATGCACTACGCAATGCGCCAAAAGAAAATATATTGGTTGAGAGGCCGTGAAATCCGGAAGACAGGCTCCAAATAACAATGGAAAAAACAAAGCCGAGCCGCGTACCGATCAAATCATAAATTTTTCCCGATACCGATTGGCTTATTGCATACGCGACCATGAAACACGTAACAATAACAGCATACTGATCCTTCGTAAGCCCAAGTTCACCCGCTATCGATGGCCACATGATTGCAAGCGCGTTCCTGTCGATATAGTTTATCACGGTAACCAATCCGATAAGGGATATGATATACCAGCGAAGTCCTTTAACTTTTTTCAAAATATTTCTCCGGTTATTTCTTCAGAAAGTCTTAGCGGACGGGAGTGAAAACATCAATAAGTGAACTGTCTTCCAAAGCAACAACTCCATGACGGATATGCGGTGGAAGGAAATAAACATCGCCTGCTTTTTGTACTTGCTTTTCTTCACCAATGGTTACTTCAAACGAGCCAGACGTGAGATAAGAAACCTGCGTGTGGAAATGTTCATGCAAATAACCGATAGAACCTTTTTTGAACTCAACATACACGAGCATCAGATTTGCATCATAGCCCATTATTTTGCGCCTTATTCCTCCGCCAACATCTTCCCAAGCAATATCATCACTAAAAACGAAATTTTTTGACTGTGCATCCATGACAAATCCTTTTTATTTTTTAATTAAATAATAGTCACCATTCCATTGATACTCTTTATTATCAACAGTAAGTGTGTGTTTTTGTTTTACCGATTTCGCACCGTTATTTATGATCAATATCCAGTTGAGGCTTGTTTTGCCGGTAATTTTTACAACTGAATAATTATTGTCTGAAGAAATAACCGTAACCGTATTAACCTCGCCATAAACGCCGCTCGTGTATTCCCGTACACCGTCAAATGAGCCATGTGCTTCAATGGTATTTGCAAAGGTGAACTCCTTTGCTGTTTTTCTCATCATCAGGCCTGCTTCGTTTCTCAGGTTAAACTTAGGATCAGTAGCTCCGATACGGGTAAAAATACACTTCATTGTAGAATCTCCGGCACCGGTTATCGTGTAAAACCGCTCTCCCTGAAGCCATGAGAATTGATAGCCATTACTGCCTGCATTTCCTTCTGCTTCTTTCCATAGATGCTGATACCCGGCAGATTTTCCGAGGGTCTTCCGTTCTTTATCAAAAGCGGTATAAGTAAAGTCGGTATTGATAACATGCCCCATGTAATAAAACGGCATATCATACTGATGCTCTTTATCCGAAACCACTCTAAATACATCGATGATTATTGGTTTTTTAATTGACTTATCGGAAACCAATGCAACGGTTCTATGAAATTTAACACCGCGGTATGCCGTGCTGTCTTTCGCACTCATTACTTTTACTTCTGGATTGCTAATATCAAAAATAAACTGCTCAGGGTGATACTTTTCGGCTATTGCAATTTTGCCCTCGTAATGGGATTTCTCATCGACAATAACCGTGTTATGAGCTATCGACTGCATCGCGTAGGATTTATTTTCGGGCAAATATCTGCCGCCCCATTTGGGGTCAACATTAATAAACCTTGCACTGGCATAATCCTGTATAACTTCTTTACCCTGATCGAAATACGACAAAGATAACTTATCATAATGTCCGTGTGAAAGGCCGTGTGCAGTTGCTTTTAATACGGCTATAATATCAGTGTTACTATAATCATTTTCGCGCAGGATTCCCAAACCGCCTTCATTCCCTTCAGCGCCATCGCTGTACCATCCGCTGTTGTACTTGAACATGGGTAAGGTTTTCGCAGCAGCAAGAGATTTAGCAACATCAAGGCCTGAGCCGTTGATAATAACGGTGTTCTGTTTTTTTGCAATTTCGAGCAGTGATTTATCCTGTCCGTAGCGGTGATAAACCACATTCAGGGCAAATGCAATTTCGGGTGATTGAATATTCTTGAACTTGATAGCATCATTAATCGGCAAAAAATCGCCGCTGCCGGTTGTTTGCTGCATTGTTGTATAAAAATATTTTTTTAATATCTCTTCCCGGTAAGTGAAAATCTTCAGGGATTTATCATAATTTTCCAATGCCTCTGCAAATGCATAAAACGGGAGCATCGCATAACGTGCATAGTATGCACCTTCCGTATAGAAGCCGTCCGGTGATATGAGCAAATCCAACTGCCGTAAAAATCCGCCGGTTTTATTTTTTTTAGTTCCGTATAAAGCTTTTTCAACATACTCTTTATCATTCAATACCATTCCGGCAATACCAACAGCGGCGCAGCTCCATGTACCATGATTGTGGATGAGGTTGAATTCCTCTTCACGCTCCTCGACAAAGAACTCGGCAATCTTTCGTAAAACATTATCTTCTACGAGCTTTCTGTCGGCAGCACTCAAATAGTTGTAAATGCAGTCATAGGCTTGCGAAGTATAAAAAAGCCAGTTCGCTTCGTTTAACGATTGCCAGAATAAACGGCCCGGAGATGACGATGCAGCCGCTGGGTGCTTTCCTAAAGTAGGATATAATGCGGCATACTTCAGCAGCATATCCTTGATATATTTTGCATAGGTTTCATCTTTATATATTGCATAAAGGATCCCTGCTTTATACATAACCGTGTAATTTTTTTTATGTGTTTCATGGGTGTATCCGGCAGCATCTTTGGGCTGCGGCACATCAGGCGGCTTTTGAACTTCGGCATCAACATCCTTTTTCATAGCGGCAAGTGTTTGTGCAAACAATGGATATTTATCTTTTTCCAAGGAAATAGATTTTAAATCACTTTGTTTCAGTATAAGATTAGGATGCTCTCCGCCGAGCAGGCTTGCGGCAAGAAAACCGCATAACAATAATATTCTAAACATGATAAGTTCTTTCCGGTTAAACGAAATAAGTTCCGCCGTTAATTTCCACCGATTCACCATTTACAAATGATGCTGCATCGGAGGCAAGGAATGTTACTAATGCTGCAACTTCATGCGCTTCGCCTTCTCTTTTTAATGGTGTAGAAGCCGCTACTTTTTCACGGATTTCAGGTTTCGTGTGCACATTATGAAATGTGGTGTTAATCATTCCCGGAGATACTGCGTTGACACGGATACCCTTTGGGCCTAATTCTTTTGCCAAGCCTCTGGTAAATGTTAAAACGCCGCCCTTTGCAGTTGCATAAGCCAATGCACCAAATCCGCCGCCATCACGGGCTGCCTGTGAGGTAAAGTTAACAATAGCACCGCCTGTATTCATAAACGGAATAGCTGACTTGCATACCAGAAAAACACTTTTTAGATTTAGATTAATCAGTAAATCCCAAAACTCTTCTTCCATATCAACGACAAGTTTTCTGCCAACCAATCCGCCTGCTACATTAATCAAGATGTCAATATTTGCATTAAAAGCTTCCAATGTTTTTGCAACCAGATTTCTCGTATCTTCAGGTTTTGTCATATCTCCTTGGATAATGATGGCTGTTCCGCCATTTTCTTCGATCAGTCTTTTTGTTTCTTCGGCATCGCCGGGATTATCATAATAATTAATGGCAACTTTTGCGCCTGATTTTGCTAATTGTATGGATACAGCCCTGCCGATATCCCTTGCTCCGCCGGTTACTAAAGCTACTTTATTTGTCAGATCGATCATTATTGCTCCTTGTCATTACTTATTAAATTTTTAAAATACTATCCTGTTACCAAAAAATACATTCTATGGTAAGTATGCTGTATTATGCATTTGCAAATAACTAACTATATTATATGGTTAGCTATTTTTAATTACATGTTAATTCGGTCCTGTTACCAGCAGCGCGTGCTGTTTCGCGATCTTCAAGTGCTCCTGCATTGTCTCCAAAGCTGCCTTTTCATCACCTGCTTCAATAGCCTCGAATATTTTTTTATGCCATACAATAGCTGCAACGGTTGCGTCAGAAACCTGATCAACGATCTTGGTTTTTAACCGCGGCATAAGTTTATAGATCGGCTTAAGTATAAGGGTGATGAGGTCATTGTGCGATGCCCGTGCGATGTGGATGTGAAACATCATATCAAGGTTTGCAAATTCTTCGGCGGTGCCGCTAAAATTTGTCATTAACTCGATATCTTTTCTCATCTCCGCGATATCTTCCATGGTACGGTGCGCCGCAGCGGCAGCTGTGATAGCCGGTTCGATAATCATGCGCGCTT
>JACPGF010000468.1 GCA_016182615.1 Ignavibacteriales bacterium | reverse complement strand
GGTAATGATACTGATGCTACAAGGCAGGCTGAATTTAACGAAAGTGGTGAGACTGATTTTCTCGGCAGACGCAGAATGTCATGGATATTTTCAGTAAATAATCAAACGACTTTTTGGAATATCAAAAACAATTATTATGTAGTATCCGATTCCGGTGCTGCTTTTTACGCCCGTCATGCTGCAGCTGGCGTAACAGGTGAAGGCTCACCTCTTAGTTGGCACATTAATTCCCGTATTGGGGCTGACTCAGTAAATGCCTTCAAAAAAGTTGCTTTACAGCTAAGTAACATTCCTAAACTGATGACTGCAATGATGGATTGGTACAGACGCCCGATCGTAGAAGGCGGAGCTGGAAAAACGAAATCTACATCTAACTTTAGCCGATTGCTTTATGATTATGACCGCCGCGGTATTTTTTACTATTCCGATACATTGAATTGTCCATATCCTACTTCTAATGCTGCATATACTGCTGCTGAGGGTGGTTTCCCCGTTGGTGATTTAAATTGGTTCCCGGCAAAAAAAGCTGAGTGGATACCCTGGTATGCTATTAATGCTGTTGCCCCTGCTCATCAGGGACCGGTTGGATTTGAATTGCTTCAGAATTATCCGAATCCTTTTAACCCAAGTACCAAAATTGCTTTTACATTAAAGAATCAAAGCAATGTTACCGTAAGCGTATTTAACGCGCTTGGCGAAAAAGTTGCAACCGTGGTAAATGGTGAACTTGCTACCGGATATCATGAATTTGATTTTAATGCGTCCGCGTTAGCATCAGGTTTATATATCTATCGTCTCGAGGCAGGTAATTTTTCGCAAGTCAGAAAGATGATGGTTCTTAAATAGGATATAAGGATTCATAAGTTTTTAGCAATGAATCTATAATATTTTAGGCCGCCTTTCTGTTTGATTGCAATCGGGAAGGCGGCTTTTAAATAAAAGCATTTTAAATAATGTGTAAGTTAGTGCAAAATTATTTTTAACAAATACAGATAATAGTCATGGACGTTCGTTTTACAACAGATAAAAATTCCTACAAGAGGATGACAACCGATGAACTGAAAAAGTTATATCTGATTGATAGCTTGTTTCATCCCGATACTGTCACAATGGTATATTCCGATATTGACCGCTCAATAACTGGCTCGGCAGTACCTTTAGTGGCGCCGTTACAATTACTCAGCAGTAAAAAAGAAATGGCCGCTGAATACTTTACCGAAAGGCGGGAGCTGGGGATTATTAATATTGGTGCGGCAGGGACTGTTGTGGCAGATGGTGTCCGGTATGATTTACAAAACAAGGATGGGTTATATGTCGGTAGGGGAACAAAGACGATTGAGTTCTCAAGTTCGTCTCCCGATGCTCCCGCGAAATTTTATTTTGTCAGCTATCCAGCGCACACAGCATATCCGACAACCAAGGTTAGCTTACGAGATGCCGATGAAGTACATATCGGGAATAAAAAAGATGCCAATGACCGTATTATCCATAAATATTTCCAACCCGGTAAAGTAAGTACGTGCCAGATTGCAATGGGTTTAACAGAATTGCAAGAGGGAAGTGTTTGGAATACAATGCCGGTTCATACGCATCAACGGCGTTCGGAAGTCTATATGTATTTTGACATGGATGAAGATCAAGTGCTGTTTCACTTTTTCGGTGATCCAACCGAGACACGCCATTTTGTAATGCGGAACGGCCAGGCAGTACTCTCCCCGAGCTGGTCAATACATTCGGGGGTGGCCACCCGTAATTATACTTTTATTTGGGCCATGGGCGGCGAAAACCAAAGTTATGATGATATGGATTGGGTAGCAATGCAGGATTTAAACTAAAGGAAATATTATGCAATTTAATTTTGATGATTTAAAAGGAAAAGTTTGTGTGCTTACCGGCGGTGCCGGAGTACTTGGTTCTTCGTTCGCTGAAGCACTTGCGACATGCGGTGTTAAGGTGGCGATACTCGATTTTAACAAGGAAAAAGCTGTGCAAATTGCGGCTGATGTTGCTGCTAAAACAGGCGGCACGGCAATTGGCGTTTTTGGAAATGTGCTTGATAAAGCAGTGTTACTTGAAGCAAAGGCAGAAATTAACGAGAAGCTTGGCTTAGTAGATATACTGATAAATGCAGCCGGTGGCAATGCTCCATCTGCAACAACACAGCTTGAGTTCTTATCCAACGATAATCTGAATGAACTAGAAAAAGGTTTTTTCGGTTTGGATATCGAGGGCTTCCGCAAAGTATTTGATCTCAATTTCATGGGCACCGTTCTACCCACAATGGTATTTGCAGAAGACATGAAGGGCAAGGGAGGAAGCATTCTCAATATTTCTTCCATGAATGCATTCAGGCCGTTGACAAAAATTCCAGCTTACTCTGCTGCTAAAGCCGGTATTAACAATTTAACCGAGTGGCTTGCAGTGCACTTCGCGAAAATGAACATCAGGGTAAATGCGATAGCTCCCGGATTTTTCTTAACCGAACAAAACCGTTTCTTACTTACCGATAAAGAAACCGGGCTACCCACCCCCCGTGCTGCTAAAATATTAGCAGGTACTCCAATGGGCAGGTTTGGTGAAGCTGATGAGCTTGTTGGGACACTCGTGTTTCTCCTATCGGATATTTCGAAATTTGTTACAGGTGTTATAATCCCGATTGATGGCGGTTTTAATGCCTATAGCGGTGTTTAATAATTAATTGAATAAAAATTTAACAAGGTAAATTAATGTCAGATACTTTAAATATAAAAAAAGAAGGTGCCCTTGATTTTTTATCACTGGGTGCGTTAGTTAACAGACTAGACACAGGGATTATTCCTTTCAGAAAGGCAACTGAATGTTTAATTCACGTGAGCGGCGGCGAATTTAACTGTGCTGCCAATCTTGCAGATTGTTTCCGGTTGAACACGGGAGTTGCTACGGCAATGTCTCAATATCCCATCGGTGATTTAATTGCTGAGCGGGTAAAAGCCATGGGAGTAAAACCATTCTACAAATACTTCAAGCATAATGGCGTTAATGGTCCCAATATGGCCACCGTATATAGTGACAGAGGTTTTGGCTCAAGAGCACCCGTTGTATTTTATAACCGCAGCAATGAAGCAGCGGCACAACTAAAACCGGGTGATTTTAACTGGGATGAAATTTTTGGTCAGGGAATCCGTTGGTTCCACAGTGGCGGCATTTTTGCATCACTTTCCGAAACCACAGGGCAGCTTATCATTGAAGCAATGAAGGCGGCAAAGGCTTCCGGTGCAGTTACCAGTTTTGATTTGAACTACCGCGAAAAGCTTTGGAACATCTGGGGCGGCCAGGAAAAAGCGGTTGCTGTACTGAAGAAAATTGTTGAACATGTTGATGTTATTGTTGGCAATGAAGAAGATTTGCAGAAGGGGCTTGGCATTCCCGGACCTGAAGTTGCTGCAAAATCCAAACTCGATCCTTCGGTATTCTTTGGCATGATGGACAGTGTTCTGGAAAAATATCCAAATACAAAAGTTGTTGCGACCACTTTGCGTGAAGTCCATTCAACCAATAAACACAGTTGGGGCGCAGTGGCATGGGTTGGTGGTAAAACATATACCTCCCCCACAGCAGAACTTGACGTGTATGACCGTGTAGGTGGTGGTGATGGATTTGCAAGTGGGTTTATCTATGGTATGCTCTCAGGTGAAACACCGGAAGAGGCTGTTAAACTCGGCTGGGCCCACGGTGCTCTATTAACAACTTTCCCCGGCGACACGACGATGGCTACAGTTGACCAAGTGAAAGCATTTGCTAAAGGCGGGTCTGCAAGGATTCAACGGTAATTTTTTTTCGCTGTCTCAGAAGCATGTTGTTTTCCCCTTGATGGATGAGGAAAATTTGCAGTATATTCGAATTTAGCTTTTGAGACAGCTTGTTTTTTGTTCTACAAGTTTAGTGTAAGGAAAATATTTATCTAATTATTATGCTTCTGGCTTTCCGGATTGTGGCAAAGTTAGAATCGCCTGACATTTTTTGTTTTGGATAATTTTCCAATCGTCACATGAAAGAACTTTTTTTTTACTTTTATTCAGAGTATTTGTTTTATGCTTTATTATGCAAAAGGATCGGAAACTACCGTACTTGATGGTGAACAGCTTATTGCAGCGTTGCACGAAGTATTCGCTGCTTTAGGGCACCGTTCAAAAGTACTTGCTATTCCCCCGGATTTCACGCGGTTTCATTCGCGGGCAGGTGAACTGACCCGGTACGCTTATGACTATTTTGGAGAACGTTTAACGGATATTTTACCTGCTCTTGGAACACACTTTGCAATGACCGAAAAGGAAATAGATGTGATGTTTCCCGGAGTGCCGCATGATTTGTTCCGTGTTCACCGTTGGAAAGAAGATTTGGTTACACTTGGAATGGTGCCCGGTGAGTTTGTTGAACAAGTTTCGGAAGGCAGAGTAAATTATCAATGGCCTGCTCAAGTAAACCGTTTGCTAACCGATGGCGGGTTTGATCTCATCCTTTCTATCGGTCAAGTCGTTCCTCATGAAGTTATTGGCATGGCAAATTACAATAAAAATATTTTTGTTGGGTCCGGCGGAAGAGAAGGTATTAACAAAAGTCATTTCCTAGGTGCTGTTTATGGCATGGAGCGCATCATGGGCCGTGCCGACACACCGGTCAGGCGCGTGTTAAATTATGCATCGGATAATTTTGCGAAACATTTGCCAATACTGTATATACAAACGGTTATTGGTAAAGATGATAATGGTAAATTAGTGATGCGCGGTTTGTACATCGGTGACGATTTTGAATGTTTCAAACTTGCAGCTGAGCTTTCGTTAAAAGTCAACTTTATTATGCTTGAAAAACCTTTAAAAAAAGTTGTAGTCTATCTCGACCCGCATGAGTTTAAAAGTACATGGCTTGGTAACAAAAGCGTCTATCGGACCCGGATGGCTATTGATGACGGGGGAGAGTTACTTGTATTAGCCCCGGGACTAAAAGAATTTGGTGAGGATAAAGACATTGATAAACTTATCCGCAAATATGGTTACCGGACAACACCTGAAATTTTGCGTTTTGTGGATGAGCAGGAAGACTTGAAAAACAATCTAAGCGCGGCTGCTCACCTTATTCACGGCTCTTCCGAAAACCGTTTTACCATTACTTATTGCCCGGGGAATATTACCCGGGAAGAAATTGAAAGCGTCAACTTCAAGTTCGCAGATTTGCAGGAGAATTTGGCAAGATATAATCCTGATGTATTAAAAGACGGTTTTAATACCATGCCGGATGGCGAAGAAATATTTTATATATCAAATCCCGCGTTGGGCCTTTGGGCTTTCAGGGATAGATTCAAAGATTAAATTACGGAGTTAAAACTATAATGAATTCAAATATTGGCATTGTTGGAATTGGTGTTATGGGCGAGAACCTCGCCTTAAACATGGAGAGCAAGGGATTTACTGTATCAGTATATGACCTTTCTAAAGAAAAAGTCGAAAAATTTGTTAATGGCCGGGGAAAAGACAAAAAAATAACCGGCACATATTCACTTGAAGAATTGGCGGCATCACTTGCACACCCGAGAAAAATTATGATGATGGTGCAGG
>JACPGF010000458.1 GCA_016182615.1 Ignavibacteriales bacterium | reverse complement strand
GTAAAGACCTAAAAGCAAAGGGTGAATGGGACGGCTTACAAGCTCTTCCGAGAAACTCTGCTAAAGTCCGCTTGCACAACAGATGTATGATTACAGGAAGATCCAGAGGATATCACAGAAAATTCGGAGTCTCTCGTTTAGTTCTGCGCGAAAAAGCTTTGCGTGGCGAAATTCCGGGTCTAAAAAAGGCAAGCTGGTAAAGGAGATTTTATGGCAGTTACAGATCCAATTGCAGATTTATTGACACGGGTACGCAATGCAATTAAGGCTAAAAAGCGCCGTGTAGATGTTCCTGCATCGAAAATGAAAGCAGGAGTAATTCAGATTCTTAAAGAACAGAATTTTATTCAGGATTTTGCTTTAGTTGAAGATAACAAGCAAAACGTATTACGCATCGCGTTAAAATATACTAATGGTATCAGTGCAATTTCCGGTATCAAACGCATTAGTACTCCGGGTTTACGGGTTTACGCTGATGTTGAGCACTTACCGCGCGTTCTGAACGGTTATGGTATGTCGGTTATATCTACCCCTAAAGGGTTATTATCCGACAGGCAAGCCCGCAAAGAAAACGTCGGCGGTGAAATAATTTGTGAAATTTGGTAAAATAGCAGGAGTTTTTTGTGTCACGTATTGGTAAAAAGCCGGTAAGTATTCCAAAAGGTGTAACGGTAACTTTAGCCGAAGGATTCCTTAAGGCAAAAGGGCCTAAAGGTGAGCTTGCTTGCCCAGTTCATCCTAATATAAAAGTAGTTATTGAGAATGGCGAAGTAGTTGTTACCCGGGATAATGATTTTAAAGAGAACAGAGCCTTACATGGTTTAACCAGATCTCTTATACAAAATACAGTTACCGGTGTTTCCGATGGATATTCCAAGACCCTCGATATCGTTGGAGTTGGTTTTAAGGTAGAAGCAAAGGGCAGTAATTTGCTTTTGGCATTGGGTTATTCGCACCCGATATATTTTATGCCTCCGGAAGGAATTTCTCTTCAGGCAACAACAGCTACGCAAATTGTTGTATCTGGTATAGATAAACAGTTGGTTGGCCAGGTTGCTTCGAAAATACGCTCGTTCAAAGAGCCTGAGCCATATAAAGGCAAAGGTATTAAGTATCAGAACGAGGTTGTCCGCAGAAAAGCCGGAAAAACAGCCGGTAAATAATAGCAGAAGAGGATATTAAAGATGATTAAGATAAAATCAGTCACAAGGTCTAGATCTAAAGTTAGAATTCGTAAGAAAGTATTTGGAACTTCGGAAAAACCACGTTTAACGGTTTACAGAAGTTTAAATCAAATCTACTTGCAATTAATTGATGATACAACCGGAAATACATTATTAGCACTTTCGTCTTTAGCAAAAGAACTAGAAGGTGATATTAAAAGTACAAAAGGTAAAATCGAAAAAAGCGTAATTGTTGGAAAAGCATTAGCTCAGAAAGCTGTTGAAAAAAACATCGTTACCGCAGTGTTCGATAGAAACGGATATCAGTATCACGGCCGTATAAAGGCTGTTGCTGAAGGTGCCCGCGCAGGCGGATTGAAGATTTAATTAATTGCCGGGTCGTCTAACGGTAGGACAGCGGCCTTTGGAGCCGTATGCGGAGGTTCGAATCCTCCCCCGGCAGCAAAAGTTTTTTTGAGAATTGGAGTAACTTGTGAAGAAAGTTCGAACAATTAAAGCTACTGAAATAGAGAACTTAAAAGAAAAAGTAGTTTATATTAACCGCGTTGCTAAAGTAGTAAAAGGCGGTAGAAGATTTAGTTTTAATGCCATAGTTGTGGTTGGTAACCAGAATGGTATCGTTGGAGTAGGCTTAGGCAAGGCCAACGAGGTTACTGATGCTATTTCTAAAGGTATCGATGATGCAAAAAAGAATTTAGTAAAAGTATATGTCCATAAAGGAACGGTTCCACACACGATAATTGGTAAATATGGCGCAGGCCGGGTATTACTGAAACCAGCATCACCGGGAACCGGTTTGATTGCAGGCGGAGGTGTCCGTGCTGTGTTAGAAGCTGCCGGTGTTCAGGATGTATTAACCAAATCGTTAGGTTCAAGTAATCCTCACAATCAGGTAAAAGCAACTTTAGATGGTTTAGCCAGCTTAATCGATGCACAGGCTATGTCTTTCAAAAGAAATATGACCATCAAAGAATTATTCCAGTCATAAGAACAGAGAATGGAAATGTCACAGAAATTAAAAATTACACAAGTACGCAGTATTATAGACAGGCCGAAAGATCAGAAAGCGACGATTAAAGCTTTAGGTTTAGGCCGACCAAATTATTCTGTTTTACATAACGATACTCCGCAAATCCGTGGAATGGTAAATAAAGTAAAACATTTGGTAGTTTTTGAAGCTGTAAAGGAATAAAGGAATTATCATGGATCGTTTAAGTAATTTACGTCACGCAGAAGGTGCAACAAAAAAGAACAAGCGCGTTGGCCGCGGTGAAGGTTCCGGTCATGGTGGAACAGCTACGCGTGGTATGAACGGACAAATGTCGCGTTCAGGTGCCAAGCACCGTGCATGGTTTGAAGGTGGACAGATGCCGTTGCAGCGCCGTGTTCCTAAAGTTGGTTTTACAAGCCCCTTCAAAATTGTATATCAGGTAATTAATATTGCTAAACTGCAAGCATTAGTTGATAGTGGAAAATTAGAAAATAATAAAATAACCGCTGTTGTTCTCTTGAAAACCGGGTTGTTATCATCATTAAAACCTTATAAGATTTTAGGTGATGGCAATCTTACGGCCAAGATTGAAGTTGAAGCCTATGGTTTCAGCACAAAGGCCAAGGAAAAGATTGAAGCTGCCGGCGGAACTATTTCTCAATTATAGTATTTGAAAATACATGTCACGATTCACTGATTCTTTTAGAAATATATTTAAAATACATGAGCTAAGACAGCGCATACTTTATACTATCGCTTTATTGGTTATTGTTCGTATTGGTGCACACGTTACCTTGCCCGGTGTTGATGGCAAATTACTGGCGCAGGCTATGGCAAATAGCTCGAATGATACCTTGTTTGGTTTGTATGATTTATTCGTAGGTGGAGCTTTTTCTAATGCTGCAATATTCGCACTTGGAATTATGCCTTACATTAGTTCGAGTATTATCATCCAGTTGTTAGGCGCATTTGTTCCCTACTTCCAGAAACTTCAGAAGGAAGGGGAAGAGGGACGCAAAAAAATTACGCAGCTAACCCGGTATGGTACGGTTATTATAGCTGCAATGCAGGCTTGGGGTGTTACCATCAAGCTTCAGAATATCGATGTACAAGGTGTATCAATTATTCCAGCTTCGGTTGCCGGTCCTTTATGGTTATTTGCAACAGTAATTATTTTAACAGCTTCGACCATATTTATGATGTGGATGGGTGAGCAGATTACCGAAAAGGGATTAGGAAATGGTATTTCTCTTATCATCTTTATCGGTATCATCGACCGTTTTCCTTATGCAATTCTTGATGAGTTGCAGTTGTTAATGTCCGGACAAAGAGGAATTATTGTTGAAGTTGTTGTTTGGATATTGATGGTTTTTGTTATTGCCGGAGTAGTTCTTGTAACACAAGGAACACGCAGGATACCGGTACAGTACGCGAAGCGGGTTGTAGGCCGTAAGGTTTATGGCGGTGTTACTCAGTATATTCCATTACGTGTAAACACAGCGGGAGTAATGCCTATCATCTTTGCCCAGTCGATAATGTTTATACCAAACACGATTTTATCGTTTTTCCCTACAAGTGAATTTGTACAGGGTATAGCTCAATATTTCAACTATACTTCTTTTACCTATTCATTTATTTATGCTTTGATTATTATTTTCTTTACTTACTTCTACACGGCAATTGCTCTCAATCCCAAGGAAGTAAGTGAAAACATGCAAAAACAAGGTGGTTTTATTCCAGGAATACGCCCCGGCAAAGCGACATCAGATTTTATTGATAATATTTTAACAAAAATAACGCTTCCGGGCTCTGTTTTTCTCGCAATTATCGCTATATTACCAGCCTTTGTTTCAAAATTTGGTGTATCCGGAAGATTTGCGCAGTTTTTTGGCGGGACAAGCTTGTTAATTATTGTTGGAGTTGCTTTAGATACACTTCAGCAAATCGAAAGCCACTTGTTAATGCGTCACTATGACGGGTTTATGAAGAGTGGTAAAATTAAAGGCCGTAAGTAATTCAGTATAACATTGATTTTTATAAAGACCGGTAAAGCATTAGATTATATACGAGAGAGTTGCAGAATAGTAGCTGAAACTCTTCAACTGTTAAAAAAATCTGTAAAGCCGGGCATAACTACTAAAGAATTAGATACATTAGCGGAAGACTATATTTTAACGAGAGGCGGCTTACCGGCTTTCAAGGGATATGGAAATCCAAGGAATCCGTTTCCGGCTGCGTTATGCAGCTCAGTAAATGCTGAAGTTGTACATGGTATCCCTGCTGAAAGGAAACTAGTTGAAGGAGACATTATTTCTCTGGATATAGGAGTATTAAAGAACGGATTTTACGGGGATGCAGCCTTAACTGTTGCTGTCGGTAATATCGGCAAAGAAGTACAAAGGCTGATGGATGTTACTGAAAAGTCATTATATCTTGGTATTGCAGAAGCAATAGAAAACAACCGGGTACATGATATTTCAGCAGCCGTACAAACGTATGTAGAAGAGAATGGTTTTTCTGTCGTGCGCGATTTATGCGGACACGGAGTGGGCAAGCGTTTACACGAAGACCCCTCGATTCCAAACTTCGGCAAAAAAGGAACAGGTCCAAAACTAAAAACCGGGATGACGCTGGCAATAGAGCCAATGATAAATCTTGGTGGTTATCAGGTGTACACAGGAGCTGATGACTGGACAGTATTAACCAAAGATGGCATGCCATCAGCTCATTTTGAGCATACGAT
>JACPGF010000466.1 GCA_016182615.1 Ignavibacteriales bacterium | reverse complement strand
TGCGCGAGAAGCACCGGATGTTTTTTGGATTGGCTCAGCAAAGGGACTGTTTCGCTGTGTACTTTCCCGAAGACCTGATGGGGTTGTAATCCTAAAAAACCTTGAAACGTTTGTTAATGACCGTTTGGAACAAAGCAGCCTAAGCAGTAATAAAGTAAATTGTATCCATATCGATAAAAACGGAAGTGTTTGGATTGGCACAAACCTCGGT
The DNA here is from genome assembly GCA_016182615.1 of Ignavibacteriales bacterium. GTDB lineage: Bacteria > Bacteroidota > Ignavibacteria > Ignavibacteriales > Ignavibacteriaceae > JACPGF01. The sequence goes on along the minus strand of JACPGF010000466.1, from coordinate 4,927 downwards.
CTTAACCGATATGATCCATGGAAGAAAAATTTCAGTCATTATTTTTCTGTTGATGGTCTGCCGAATGAAATAATAAACGGTATTCTTGAAGATGAGCAAGGAACTCTTTGGCTCAGTACTAATAAAGGAATATCAAGAGCAACAAGGGACAACGAACGTTTGATATTTCGTAACTACGATGAATCTGACGGTCTGCAAAGTAACGAGTTTAATCAGGGTGCTTTTTATAAATCTGTTACAGGTGAAATGCTATTTGGCGGAATTAATGGTTTTAATAGTTTCCGACCGGAAAGAGTACTCGATAATCCTTACATCCCACAGATAGCACTTACGCAAATAAAAATTGGAAACCGTTTGCTTGATAACCCCACGCAGCTGAATACCGGGACAGCTGAAATGGATTATTCAGAAGGATCGGTTTCTTTCAACTTTGCTTCTCTCGATTTTACCAATCCCCGTAAGAACCTCTATAGTTATAAACTTGAAGGATTTGATCAAGATTGGAGTCAACCGGGAACAGCACCATTCGCACATTATACAAACCTTGATCCGGGGGACTATACTTTTTTCGTAAAAGGCTCCAATAATGATGGTATATGGAACAAAGGTGGAACATTAATACACCTTTCAGTAAGACCGCCATACTGGATGGCTTGGTGGTTTCGGTTCAGTGTTATTTTACTGCTACTCGGTTTAATTACCATTGTTGTCCGTTACCGCCTTAACCGCCTGCTCGAGATGGAACGCCTGAGGACGAGAATTGCCAGTGATTTACACGATGAAATCGGGTCTTCGTTTACCACTATTACCATGTATGCTGCTGCCCTGCAGAATGAGAACGAAGTGGAAAAAATCGTGCAAAAATCAAAAAAAATAGAGGAATTCAGCAGGGCGATAATTGGGTCATTAAGTGATGTTGTCTGGTCAATCGATTCGAGAAACGATTCAGCCGGAGATCTACTTGATAGAATAAAAGATTTCCTTAACATATCATTTGGTGAAAGCACATGCAGGTTTTCGCTTACCGTTCATGGCATCGATGAAAAAAAGAAGCTTGAAGTTGGATCGAGGCAAAACGTATATCTTATTTTTAAGGAAACGATAACGAATATTGTAAAGCATTCAACAGCTTCGTTTGTTGAGATTACACTAAACAATAGCGCTGAAAGTGGTTTTATCATGACTATTCGTGATAATGGTACTGGTTTTACTGCCACGGAAAAAAAGCAGGGGAATGGTTTACGGAATATGAAAGCGCGCGCTGAAAAAATTGGCGGGACAATTCAAATCGTATCAGATAATGGAGTATTCGTGCAGTTAAAAACAAAAAAGATATAACTGAAGGTTGTAAAATGGTGATGGAAGGTTTTCAGAAGAGAAGTATTTGTGTTACAATTATAGAAGATGTCGATGATATCCGCGATGAATTATCTTCGTTTTTAGACAGGCAGGAAGGCTTAACATGCCGACGAACCTATGATTCAATGGAAAGTTTTTTTAGCAAGTATAAAGACTTTCCCTTACCTGATATTATCTTGATGGATATTGGTCTTCCGGGTATATCGGGAATTTCAGGAATGAAGTTGATCAAGGAAAAACATCCTGATATTGTTATCATTATGCTAACCGTATATGATGATCACAATAGAATATTTGAAGCTTTGTGTGCAGGGGCATCCGGATATTTACTAAAGTCGGCTTCACTGCCAAAAATTAAAGAATCAATTGAAGAGCATCTTAAAGGCGGGGCACCGATGTCTCCGCAAATTGGCAGAAAAGTGATGGATTTCTTTTCAAATTCAAAAATCCCGGCTCCTAAATCGGTGCTTACCGATAAAGAAAAGGAAGTAGTCGCGGGTATTGTCGAAGGACAGCCATACAAAACAATAGCTGAGAATTTAGGAATTTCAATAAATACCGCGCGCTTCCATATCAAGAATATTTACGAAAAATTACACGTCAATTCAAGGACGCAAGTAATCAAAAAATCACTTAAAGGAGAAATATAGCACCTCCGTGTTTTGTTTTGTGATGACCGTCAATCAATCGGCCTGCCCACATTTTCATGTAGTATTCCCGCCCCACTTAAGCCTGTAATTTGCATACAGTAAAAACAAAAAAGAAGAGCAAAATGAAATTGAAAAATTTGATTCTACTGTTACTTGGCTTATTCAATTACTGTTTCGCGCAGGCAAGTATTGATTTCCATGTGGAAAACCTTGAAGCAGGGCCGGCTTACGGTCCGTGGATGTTTGAAATGTTGGATCCTCATTTCGTTAACGATAATGATATTTTCAATGGTGAATACGCTTACGTTGCATTGGATTGGAATGAAAACGGTTTTGGAAATCCCGTCTTTTGCACCGGAAGCGGTCAGATAACCACCTCAACATGCACAGCAGAAAATCTTGTCTGCCTGAATGGCAATATAGGAGTTACCCTTAAATTGCAGCAATTCCGGTTGTGGCAATTTCACAAGATTAATACAGTAAACCCCAATGCCAACTGGGCAATCTTAGGGCAGGCAGGGGATGAGCGCATTTATGGCGGTGGCAGCGGCCAGATAATTGTTAATGGCCAAGTGATGTTGAATTTGACGAATTGCCGCCTTACCCTGAAAAACTATTATCCTGTGCCGGTTGGTGCAGGTAATCAGTCAACTGCAAGTGGTTGGGGCACGATTGATATAAACCAAAGTGATGCACAATGGGTTGCTGAACTTGACCCGCAGGGAACAGGGCAGGTGGAATTTGAATGTTCGTCATTTAGCCCGATTATTCAGTCGTGTTACGGTGCATACAATGTCGATATTCGGGTAAAAGGCGGTGCTCACGGGGAAGCCATGGCTGCTGCTAATGTACAGGATAATGGCGCATTTACCGTGGCTCTGCCTGCAGCAAAAACAGTTTTTGATCTTGCTTCTTCGGTTAACGGTGGCATGAATAACGATGAAAATTTCATTTCTTCCAATCTCATTAATGCAGCGCCCGCGGGCACATTGCCTGATAGTATTAGCGCGGTTAGCAATTGTTACTGGCAGTTGGGAACAACTCTCAAACAATTTACCACCGATGTAACATTTGATATTAGTGCAGTTACAGGTATTCAATCAAGAAGCTTGCTGAGGATACTGAAACGGCCGACTGGAACAGCCGATTGGGCGGTATGGGGTGATGTTACTCTGGTAGATTCGAATCATATTACTGCGCTCGGTGTTAACGGGTTTAGCGAGTTTACCATCGGTACATTGGACGGGAATCCACTCCCGGTTGAGCTGACCACGTTTTGTGCAAAACCCGGCAAAATGAGTATACTGCTTAATTGGACTACCGCAACGGAGGTAAATAACAGCGGCTTTTTTGTGGAAAGAAACCACGCGAATGATAGCTGGCAGACATTGGGATTTGTAAAGGGGCACGGAAATTCTAACCGCGCGCATGAATATTTATGGGCAGATGCAAACCTCGCTGTACAGGGTATATATAACTATCGACTAAAACAGATTGACAATGATGGAAGTTTTTCATACAGCGGTATTGTTTCGGCAACGATAACAAACGGGAACAAACCTGCTGGGGAAATTGGGCATGCCGTGTTAGCACAGAATTATCCCAATCCCTTTAATCCTTCCACCCTTATAGAGTTTGATCTGCCTGTCAGTTCGTTAGTTCAGCTATACGTTTCAGATGCTGCTGGCTGTATGGTTGCACATCTTATTAACGAACCATTGGAAGCGGGGATACATTCCATCCGGTTCGAAGGAAGCAACTTAGCTGGTGGTGTTTATTACTATACACTAAAAACAAATATCAATACACTCACACGGAAAATGATTCTACTACGCTAATATAATGGAAGTGGTCCGCCCCAGACCTGCAATCTTTATAACGGGTCACTTCCTCTTTATTATTGGTTCAACACAATTTGCTCATCAACACTTCTCGTTTTTCATTCCTGCGTAATGTTACCTGTTTGCTGAAGGAAGATTAGCCGCACTTAAAAAAATGGTAACTACTCAGCTTATGTAAAATAAAGTCAAGTCACGGCGTTTAACTAAAGTAAGCAGGTTAAGAAGTACAGCGAAATTTTTATCACCAAACCTCAGACTTCAGACTGAGGTTTAAATAACCAACAGACACCAGGCTTTAGCCATTAAATTTTACTTTATAATTTCAAATCAATATCCAGTGGCTAAAGCCTGTGTTTGGATGGCTTGGGATCCTCAGACTAAAGTCTGAGGTTAGGGCATGGAAAATATTATAGATATATGCTGAGTAGTTACAAAAAATGTATTTTTATGTGGCTTACTTAATTTAAAAAAATTTCACAAGTTTAGACAGTTTGTAATAATAATAGCTTAGAACATCCCCACGTAACTTCTCAATAGGCGGTGGTAAAGGCTCATTACGCTGTAGGAGGATATATCACAAATCAATTCTTGTAATACGATTATATGCTGTTTATCCAAATTCACTAGAACAATCTATCCAGGTTTACCCCTACGGGGCAACATCGTTTTGGGGCGAATACTTTTTCTACAAACGGAAAACCCCTCCGGGGTTCAATAAAAAACATAAACGATGTGGAATATTCTAAAATTTCAATATCCTTTAACTGGCTGCTCATAAAGCCCCAGCGGGGCTTACTATTTGTAGAAAAAGCTAGATCCCAAAGAACCCGCGCACCGTAGGTGTGCACCTTTTGCACATTAAAAATGTTTTGTTTCTCGGATAAAACAATTCATTGTCGATTCTAAGTTTACCTGACGAAGCAACACATTGGGGTAGTATGCTTTCTATACAATCGGAATGCCTTTTGCAAGGAAAAAGAAATGCCGATGGGCATGGGAGTTCGGAACAAAATAGATTCGAGCTTGCACAACCATACTAAAATGGAGGAATACGAATTTATTTCCCCCTACTTATTG
>JACPGF010000465.1 GCA_016182615.1 Ignavibacteriales bacterium | reverse complement strand
AAAACGATTCCCCCGCCCTTCGGGCACCCCCTTTTCAAAAAGGGGGACTTAGCCGCAAAATCCCACTTAAAAAAAAGCTAAAGTTGACACCATTATTCAGAGGGACGACATTAAAACAAAAGTTTTGTTATTTATCATTCTCGAAACAATAATTTCGTCCCGTTGGGACTTCTAATTCGTTTTTTTTGCTCAGCTACTTTACCTGCAGGTTAGGCAGGCATAATTTTCTGCCTCTGGCAGTTTGAAAATATGTATCGACTGAGTAGTTACAAAAAATGTTTCAATACAGTCAGGATGTGCGGAGTAAACCCATCCTGACTTCCTCATGGGGACTCCAAAAGTATTATTATATATGGCTCAAGCTTTTTTATAAATAGCGGCGAAGTTAAAAAAATAATTGTATGATGCGGGAGATTTTTTAATGAACAATTTGAATAATACTAAAAAAGTCTTTGCGCACTTGGCGCTTCCTTGGCGCCTTGGCGTTTAAATGCGGCAAAAATTAAACCGCAAAGAAAATGCAAAGACAACATGGTATATGGTGAACGGTTTATCAAATCTGCCAATGCATTCTTTGATTTAGTGCAAACTTTTCCTGCCCTGCTGTTTGTTCTTTTTCAATTCCTTTGTCGCAGCCTCTCTCTAGCACCGTTTCAAGCAGGGGAAGAAATTCATTGAGCAGTCCGGTTTTGATAATGAAATTCCAAACCGGTTCAAATTTTTTCCAGCCGCCTGTGTAGCCAAAATGGCGGAGAGAATGTTTTAATGTTTCATGCTTTGCAGATGCAATAAAAATATTTTTCCACGAGTAAAACTCATCGTAAGCCCGCTTGTAGCCTGCCTCCAAATCCTCACTGCTTAATCCCACGGGCTGATAGACTACATGCCGGGTGTCGTAATTATCCCAGTTCTCATTTACTATCCGTCCTTGCTGTTTCATCGAATCATACAAATCGGTGCCCGGGTAGGGCGTTAGAATATGATACGTTGCAGTGGTAATCGCGTTTTGTATGCCCCAATCGACCGTGCGCATGAATACATCGCGGTCGTCATAATCCAGCCCAAAGACAAAGCTGCTGTTAATCATAATACCAAGAGAATGAAGCCGCTGAATCGCGTTTTCAAAATCTTTGCGCATATTATGATGCTTGTTGCTTGATAGAAGATTCTCCGGTGAAAGTGTTTCAAACCCGACAAATAAACTGCGCAAGCCTGCCCCGGCCGCGCGCTCTATCGTATCACCCTTTAGAATTGATTCGACCGTTGCAGCCGATTGGAACAACCGGTTCATGCCCTTCATTCCGTCAAACAACGCGGATGCAAAACCCGGGTTGCCGAAGAGATGATCATCTAAAAAATAGAGGTGCCGCCCCGGTAGTGAGTCAATCTCCGCCAATGCAGCATCCACCTGCCGGGTATAGTATGATTTGCCCCCGGAATAAAATTGCTTCTTATAGCAAAACGAACACTGATGCGGGCATCCTCGTGAAACGACCAATGCATTTGGCACTAAATACAGCTTCCGTTTTATTAAATCACGGCGGACCGGCGGAATGCAGTCGAGAGTCCGCACAGCCGAGTTATATATTTTACGCGGTGTTTTATTCTTAAAATCTTTTAGGAATTCAGGAAAAGCATGATCCGCGGGTCCGGTAAAAATGCTGTCAGCATGAAGGGCGGCTTCAGCGGGCAGAGCGGTTACATGCAGACCGCCAAGGATAACATAAACTCCACGCTGCCTGTATGCATCCGCGATAGCATAGGCCCTGTAAGCGTTGGTAATATATACTTGTATCATCACTAAATCGGGGGTGTCGTCAATATGCAACGTCTCAACGTGCTGGTCTATCAGCTCGATCTCATCCTCCACGGAAAAATGCCCCGCGAGTGTTGCAAGGCCAAGCGGCGGAAACAATGAATATTTAATGGGGCGCCAAAAGGGGCTGTGAGCCTCTGCGAGGGCAGGCAATATCATTTTTACTCTCATACCGGTAAATTCATTCTGTTGTGTAAGTATGTGACGAACCGGCGGGACGAATTGTTGTGCTAAAAAAGTGGCAGAAACGGGTGACCGGATGTTGAACTGCACCAGGGAATGAATCAAAATATTCACCTTGTGGCAATGAATAATTAAAAATGAATAATGAGGGCAAAAACAAAGTGTAAACTAGAGTACGTTATAAAAAAAATGTATTCTTCAGACACTCGGGCACGGGTGTACGGCAATTTGGGCAGATATTGCTTTTGTGACGACCATAAATGGCCGCCCTAAGTGGAAAAAGTATCGTAAACGATACTCAAGAAAAAAACTCAAATCACAGCAAAGTGTCGGACACCCATAGGGCACGATGCGCTTTTAATAAAAATACCCTGCATTGATTATGTGTGGATATTTCAGATTTAGCGAGGCTTTTACCACGGATAAAGTGAGATTGTAAATTTTTCAAAACTATATATTGGCAGTAAATGCAATTTACTGCCGGTAATTTGTATTACTATTGATGATGGATTTATAGCAAAATGCAACGTGCTTCTCTATCAGTTCGATCTGTTCTTCTTTGGAAAAATGCCCCGCGAGTGTTACAATGCCGAGCGGGGGAAACAATGAATATTTAATGGGGCGCCAAAAAGGGCTGTGAGCCTTGGCAACGTCAGGCAATATCATTTTTACTCTCATACCTACAAATCCATTCTGTTGTGTAAGTATGTGACGTATCTTTGTTGCTTATAGTTGTGCAAAAAGTGGTAGAGCCGGATAAAAGGCTATTGATGTGCACCGGAATGCGGAGTAGAAAAACAATTTTTGAGTTAAAAAGTTTGGAGGATGATGCGGACTCATGTGTAGTGATAAGTTTTGTGTTCCAGAAAATTACAAATTTTGTTTTCTTTTTAGGGAATCGCATCCAATGATGAGTAAAATTTATAGGGGTATAAAAAGATGATTCAGCTGGGGTGTTGCACAACAAAGGCAGTTCGCATAAATCTACAAATTGCATATCAATTTTTTAGGAAATTTTTTCGGAATTTGACGGAAGTATTACAGCATAATCAAGTATACTTAATCGTTCCTTTAATGCTAGTGTTATTATCATAATCGTATACAATCCCAACACTATATTTTGCCCTGGTTAATGCAACATAAAACTTTGAACGACTTGTGGGCTCCAATGAGGAATCATTGTCCTTTAACCATTTCTCAATTGGTTTAGTTGGATAGATAAGAACTCTGTCAAAAGACAATCCTTTAGCTAAACCGAAGTTCATTACTGGATAATTCAGATTGATGTCTTCATTGCCTTTATCATTACGTAATTGCATAGGTTCATAAGTACTTAAATATTTATTAATATCTTGCTTTCTCACTAAAAAGATGCCATCATGCTCGGTAGTATTTGTTTGAGCAGAATAACAAGGGGCATACTCCGGATAAAGTTTAGAAGAAAATTCGTAAATCCTAGCATTATTCCTGTATGATTTATTTAAAGAAGTATCATCAATATCGCACTTTACATTCTTGCACTCATTGATGATAAATTCCTTAATAAGACCATTTTTGTATTTGGTGTATTTTTTTTCATGATGAGTAAGGTATGTAACTTGTCTAGGATCTCCTACCAATAATATTCTTGAGTTACTTTGAAATAACAACTTAATAAAATCCAAATCATAGCCGGCTAAATCTTGTATTTCGTCAACATAGATATGCTGGTATATTCTTGATAATCTATTAATTACCTCGGAATTGCTTTTTGCGTTGCATCGAATTACGAGTTTACATAGCTTATCTGAATATACTTTTAAACTTTTAGTGAAATAATAATTTGCAAAATCCTTTTCTTCACTGAAATAAACAGGTTTTCCTTTAGAATTAGTGTATTTTAACCCCGATTGACGGTTGGATAGAAGCATTCCCGAGATTTCTTTTTGGATCAAACCGCCTTGATATGGGCGAACTCCATGTTGTAACAAGAAAGAAAACCAAGTCTGAATTGTTATATTACCGGGGATACATTTATTAATTTCTATTATTTTCTTTCTTATTTCAGCTTCATTTGCTATGGTATAAGTCGTAATTAGAACACGTTCTTTTTTAATCTTTAAGGCTTCATTTATAATGAAGGTAGTTTTTCCAGAACCGGCTGCTGCTATAATTAATTTATTTTTATACATCCGTTAGCTCAGAGAATCTATAATATATTGGGGATATGTAATCGATACAGTTGTTTCAAATAGTTTTAAGGCACATTCAGTCTTATTTGCTTTCATATACTTAAGCATTTCCTCGTCAGAGGAATGGCTTGTTTGGAAAATACTATTAAAGAGCTCTCTTGAATTACCCTTCAATAATTTTGGTTCTAGAGTATTGTAATTGAATTTCTTTTCCCCATTCATCAATTTTCCAGTATCTTTCATTGAGTCATAACAAATTTTAATATGGGTTTTAGTATTGGTTCCAAGATAATTTTCGTATTTCTTTTCTAATGCTTCTAAATTACCATCATTATCGGTAACGACTGCGACTGGTTTATTTATTTTCTCTGCTATTTCTAAAAATCGTAAAAATGATGTTCCAACGGATATTACATCAATTCCTTTCTCGATTGGCAGTTTATTCTTGTTTTGTATCATAAATGCTTTTTGAACTATTAGTTCATCAGAATCTCCTTCTACTAGTATTGCTTTTTCGCACAAGATTAATCGGAGCGTATCATAACCAGATAATTTTTCGAAAAACTTTTTAGTATCAGATTTAATCTCGTTAAGCTTAACAGTTTTTTTATCATTCAAAATTACTAAATTATCAAGTCCAAGTTTATTTGCCACAAAACTGCTATGAGTTGAGATAATTATTTGCTTTCCCTTGCAATGATCTTTGATATTACTAATTAACTGGTTCATTTTAGAATGCGATAAATGATTCTCTGGTTCTTCAAGTAAAATAAGATTAGCTTCTTGGTTTTTTTTATAGCCAAGTGCAAGATTTGTTTTAATTATACATTGTTCACCTCTCCCGATGTTATGGAAAGGAACATCATCTAAATAAGTCATTAAGCTAGTTTCCCAGGCGTTCTTTGAAGATAGATCCACTGAGAGTTTTACATTTTTGTCCGAAATTTTTGTAGCTGTATTTATTTTATCGTTTATGGCTTTAATAGCGGCTTCCCCCATAAACTGATCTTTCATTTTCCTGTAAGCCTGAGAGATGTCAATTATTTCTTTATCTTCCAGATAATCGCGAATTATCCGGGAAATATAAATATCAGACCCGTTCTGATATCTTTGGCTCGATGAATCAATTAATGCAGATTTAATTGGAATACTTCTGGCAGTAATATATTCTCTGGCACATGAAGTCCAGGAAATATCGTAATACTCAATTGGGATTGTTTTAATATCATTTTTTTTTATTAATTCTTCATATTCATTCTTGTTTTT
>JACPGF010000474.1 GCA_016182615.1 Ignavibacteriales bacterium | reverse complement strand
TGCAAATTTCTCCGCCCCAATTCCCTAGAACTGTTTATTTTACCACCATGAAATTAGAAAAACAGTTTTAGTGAAATTAAACCATCTGATGCAATTCCCGGTAGAAGAAGTTCTGCCCGGGCTGCGCGGCGCACTGTCTGCCTCGTCCTGCTGTGTGCTTATTGCTCCCCCGGGAGCGGGTAAAACCACAATAGTGCCCACTGCTCTTTTACATGAACCGTGGCTGAACGGCAAAAAGATCATTATGCTTGAGCCGCGCAGAATCGCGGCACGCAGAGCCGCGGAGTACATGGCCACCCGCAGAAAAGAACGCTGCGGGGAAACTATCGGTTACAGGATCCGGCTGGAGTCTGTTACCGGGCCAACAACACGTATTGAAGTAGTGACCGAAGGCATTTTAACCCGTATGCTGCAAACAGATGCCGAACTCCCTGAAACAGGGCTGATTATTTTTGATGAATACCACGAACGCAGTATACATGCAGATACGGGATTGGCGTTCGCGCTTGACGTGCAAAAAACAATACGTCCTGACTTGAAGATTCTCATCATGTCTGCTACACCCGACAGGCAAAAGCTTCTTACACTACTTGGCGATATCCCTGTTATAGGATCGGAAGGAAAAATATTCCCCGTTGTAACACATTATCTTAAACATCCTTCAGAAAAGCGGTTTGAGCAAAAAACGGCAGATGCAGTATTGAATGCTCTTCACAAAGAAGTTGGAGATATTCTGGTTTTTCTGCCGGGTAAAGCGGAAATAAAACGTACGCACCGCCTGCTTGATGAGTCACTCCGTTCAGTGGAATACCTTATTTACGAATTACACGGTGGAGCCACAAATGCCGAGCAGGATGCCGCACTGCAGACAGCACCTGCCGGGAAACGGAAAATCATATTAGCTACCAGCATTGCCGAAACCAGTTTAACCATTAACGGTGTCAGGGTGGTCATCGATTCCGGTGTATCCCGCGTTTCTTCCTATAATCCCCGCAGGGGAATGCCAGGACTGGCCACGGTTCCGGTTTCGCAGGCAACGGCAGATCAGCGCAGGGGACGTGCAGGCCGTGAACAGGACGGAGTATGTTACCGGCTCTGGACCCGGCAGGATGAAATGCTCCATCCACGACACACGCAGCCTGAAATACTAACCTCTGATCTTACTCCCCTTGCACTTGAGCTTGCACAGTGGGGAGCACCCCGTGCTGAAGGGTTGTCCTTCCCCGACCCGCCGCCGTCTGAGATGCTGAATCCGGCGATTAATACCCTTTACAGGTTAGGTGCAACTGATGAAAACGGACGTCTAACAGAGTATGGCAGAGGCATGAGCCGCCTGCCTGTTCATCCACGGCTTGCAGCAATGCTGCTCTCTGCAAAACAACATGGTACGGCATATGAAGCCTGCCTGCTCGCGGCAATACTTGAAGAAAGCGGCCGACGTCAGAATATGACCGCATTTGATATTCAGGAAGAATTTGATTTCTTGTGTGACAGCGGGGGGCGTGAAGCAAACCACATCCATGAACACGCGAAAAAACTGCAAAAAATATGCGGTCTCCGTAACATAGGAATGAAAAAAGTCGGTGTTGGTTATCTCTTGGCCATTGCCTACCCGGAGCGGATTGCAAAACGGCAGAGGGGAAACCATTATCAACTCTCGATGGGAATGGCAGTATCTATTCCCGAGGGGAGCAAACTTAACACTGAAGAATTTTTGGTTATCACCGATATTGATGCCGCCCCAAATGTCGGCAAAGCTTTCAGAGCTGCCGCGATGAAAAGGGAAGACATTTTTTCTTTATTCGGCAACAGAATTGTTCGTGAAGAAACCGTGGAATGGATTGATGACGCAGTCCGCGGGAAACAACGCATGACATTTGGAGAGATCACTATTCAGGAGAAGGATTTTAATCCTCCTGATGAACTTGCACAAGAGTGTATTCTGCGGATAGTAAAAACAAAGGGTTGGTCTTTTTTTGCGATAAGTGATGATGATAACCGCTTTTTAGAACGGAGTGAATGGCTGCGGCTGCATGTGCTGGCAAATCTGTCTGCAGAACAAGATATGTGGCCTGTACTAACAGCAGAAGCTTTGACCGGCACTGCGGAAAACTGGCTTGCACCGTTTCTATCCGGCATACGCAAAAAGAAAGAAGTTGACAATCTCTGCATACATAAAATCCTGAAAACACTGTTTACGTATGAACAGCTAAAAAAACTGGATGAATTCGCTCCGGAATTCTTTGCCGCACCCGGCGGATCAAATATCAGGATACAGTATAACGAAAGCAGCAAACCGGTTATTGCAGTTCGGTTACAGGAAATGTTCGGGCAGACAGAAACACCCACTGTTGGCGGCGGCAGCATTCCCCTGCTTATCCATCTGCTTTCACCCGCTCACCGCCCGCTTGCTATAACGCAAGACCTGCACAGTTTCTGGCAGAATACGTATCCTGATATACTCAAGCAAATGCGGGGTAAATATCCTAAACATATTTGGCCCGATGACCCTCTGAATGCAATACCAACCAATAAAACAAAACGGGCTTTTAACCGCTAATCGGGCGGCCGAAACCCTTTTTGACTGTGTCAAGCTTCTCTATTAAAATAAAAATAGAGAGTTATAATTCTCCATGTTTTCGTATATAAAAGTGGTTCACTTGATAGTTAAATTGAATTTCTTTTCGCAACAACAACTCATTTTTTTTATCTGTGTAAGTACTGACTGGAACCAAAGAGCTATGCACTTGGATGGGAGCAGACCGGATCATCTTAAATGTGTCAATTTGACTCAAACGCCGCTATTCATTTATTTTGGAAATCATTCCGCGGAAATGTAAATTAGACCAATAATCATTTTACAAGAGGATCGAGATGAGGCTAGTATTCGTTTTGTGTCTGTTGTTCACATTACATGTGATTGGATTCGCGCAATGGCAGGTAGCCAACCCTTCGCCAACAGCCAATACAACGTATGTCGGATCGGCTCCCAGTGCGGCTACATTTGTAACCGTTACCGGGCAGGGTGAGGCAGTCCTTACGCACGACAGCGGCAAAACCTGGCAGGTAATGCCTCTCCCCTTGGATGGTATCTACCGCAGCACTTTCTTTCTTGATGACAATACCGGATGGGTTGCAGGTGCGGTTGGCTCTGGACAGGTTCGCATATTCAAGACGACAAACGGCGGCAGTTCATGGGTGCAGCAGCCGAACTGTGCTGACACAACAAAGTATGATATTTTCTTCATCGATCAGAATACCGGATGGACCGTGGGTTTTAATGGCATGATTTGGAAAACAACCGACGGCGGCAATAACTGGTTTTCACAAACAAATACCAATATCTCTACAAAAACACTCTATAGCGTCTTTGCGACTGATGTAAATAATGTTTACATCGCCGGCGGCACAGATGCAATCCTCAAATCAACAGATGGCGGTGCGAATTGGGTTTCGCTGCCTGCCATATTTTCATCCGCAACAGACTACCGGGGAACGTATTTCCCGCCCACCGGAACCGGGTTATTGGGATTTGTTGTTGGCAACAGGAACAGAATTGCAAAAACCACCGATGGTGGAAGTACATGGCAGCAAGTGTATAAGCCCGGCGGCACAAATCAGTTATGGGCCATTGATTTCAATTCAAACGGCATCGGACTCGCTGCAGGTGCAGCCAGTACTGTGCTCAGGACAACCGACTTTGGCAATTCATGGACTCCGGTTACCGGGTTTTCCTCGTCCTCAATCATTTTTTATTCAGTGCGTTTTGGCGACGACAATGTGGCGTATGCTTCCGGTTCAGGCGGATACTTTTACCACTCAACGGATGCCGGTGCAACGTGGATTGAATTAGGATACCGGTTCACTACCACCTCGATGAAGGCAGTTGGCTTTGCCGATGACAACACCGGCTATGCGGTTGGAACCACGTTTATTGCAAAAACTACCAACGGTGGAATGACTTGGGGTACACAGACATCGCCGTACACGGGAGATATTAACGGGATTGTAGCTCCATTGCCAAACGTGGCAATAGCCGGCTGCGATGCAGGATATATTATAAGAACAACTACCGGCGGTACAACATGGGAATCCATTCAAACAGGTATTACCGGAACAAATTCAGATATCCTCGCGATTGATTTTATTGATAAAGATAATGGAATGGTAGTCGCGTATAATGGCACATCAGCGAGAACTACCGATGGCGGCTTGACGTGGGCAATGCTCTCACCTATTACAAGCGGAAATCCTTGGGACATGGATCTTGTTGATTCGCTTAACGCTTATGTTGCATGCACGGGTGAAAAAATCTACCGGACAACGGACGGCGGGCAGACATGGGTTCTGCAGCTTGCTGTCGGCGGGCTGGGTACGTATGGCATTTCTGCCGCAACTAAAGACATTTCTGTTGCCGGTGGAACAAGCGGCAATACGTACTATACAACTAACGGCGGAACAACGTGGAACACTGCAATCACCAAGCCGGGTTACTCTGTGTGGGGTATAAAAATGAGTTCGCCCGATTTCGCTTTCGCCGCCTGCGCGAGCGGCTATATTTACCGCTCCACCGATGGCGGCAAGAACTGGTCGCTTGATCCCCGTGTAACGATTAGCACGCTTGAAGATATTGATATTACTCCACGCGGGGATGCATTTGCAGTCGGCAGCGGCGGCATAGTTCTAAAATACCAGGCCCAACAGCTAAATTGTACAAACATACAGATCAAAGCCGGATGGAACATCCTTTCGGTTCCGCGCCTTTCAGTTGACCGTGCCGCAGCTTCATTGTTCCCTGGTAAAACCTCCTCTGCATTCGGTTATATTAACGGGTATGTTGCATTCGATACCCTGCAATACGGCAGTGGCTACTGGATGCGCTTTCCGGCGGACGGGATGGTGAATCTGTGCGGCAATGCAACCGGAATGAATAGCATTGCTATACGACAGGGTTGGAATATTATCGGCGCGTATGAAACACCCGTGGCTGTAAACGCGGTTTCTACAACACCGCCGCAAATCTTAACATCAAATTTCTTTGGCTTTGATAACGGCTACATCAATGGCGATACACTCGTTCCCGGAAAAGGCTACTGGATACGTGCTTCACAGGACGGTATTATAAACCTTACTTCAGGGACTCAATCCCTTGCAATGCACCTATCGGTACTGGGTAAGCTGCAGGCAGATTGCCCGAAAATTATTTTTACCGATGATAATGGTTACCGGAGGGAATTGTATTTATATCCCGCCGGAACGGCGATAAATGAAAATGCATATATTTTGCCCCCGCTGCCGCCAAACGGTACTGCCGATGTCCGCTTCGCTGCAGGTTCATTTGCCGAGCCCTTTAATAACATGGAAAAGACCATTATGTTGCAGCCGGGGGTTGCCCCGTTACAGATAACCTGTGAAAACACAATGATTATAATAGCAGCGGATAACAATAACGAAAGTGTTTCACTTCAGCCCGGCGAGGTGTATGACATTCCCCAAGGGCAAAACTCACTAAAAATAATGGCGGCACCTGAATTCAAATTCGATTATCGTCTTCAACAAAATTATCCAAACCCGTTCAACCCGGCAACTTCGATCAGCTATCAGGTTGCCAATACAGGTCGTGCAATTCTTACGGTGTATGATATTCTCGGTAAAAAAGTAATGATACTTACCGATGAAGTGAAAACAGCAGGCCGTTATACAGTTTCGTTCGATGCATCAGCGTTATCATCCGGCTCGTACTTCTATGAACTGCGGGTAAATGATTACCGGGAGGTTAAAAAAATGTTGCTGATTAAGTGATTGCGTTACAGGATATATTGGCTAATCGCGGAGTCTAACAGATTAATCATCATATAAAATTTTTGAACTCCAATGGTGGGCAGTAACCTTTGAAAGACTGTAACATCTTCAATAACTTGCAGTTAAAGCTCCCTCTCCTTACGAAGGAGAGGGCGGGGGGGTGAGGTCTTTTAACATACAGTTACAGTGCAACTACAAAAAATTTGCGTTGCTACAGCCTGATTCGGTTGAATTCAAAGATCACCGGACAAGGTTCCCATTTTTGCAACATGAGAACCTTTCTGTAAAATCAGGCTTGAAAAAACAGCCTGTAAACAACTAAAAAAAAACTTCTAAATGGTATGTGTTTAAGAGGATAAATGCCATGCTTGTTATTTTATAAACAACAACGCAATGCCCACTACCGCGATAATCGTTCCGGTTATACCCATCGCGGTTGGCCGTTCTTTATATACCAGCCACATCAGTGGAATCATGAGAATAGGCATCGTGGACATTAGTGTGGCGGCTATACCAACCTGCGTATTAGCCACGGCAATTAAGCTACATGTAATACCAAGAAATGGGCCTGTAACGCTGCCTGCAGCAGTAAATAACAGTGCCTTATTATTTTCTTTATAAAGGATAACCGGATTTTTATATTTTTTCATAAAAATCAAAAACGGCAGCAATAGTACAGCGGAAGAAAATACCCTAACGAACGTGGCAACAAATCCGTTTATCTCACCAATATTAAAAGCTTCTTTAGCAAATATCAATCCCACTGCCTGCCCAAGCGCGGCCAGAATACCATACAATAAGCCCTTCGCGCTCAGCTTGTATTTTGTATCATCTTTCATTTTCTTTTCACTGCCCGCTTTGGCAATGCCCGTAACAGTAATCAGCACACCGGCAATTGCAACAGGTGTAAGCGACTCACCGAGGAACAAATAACTGAGAACAGAAGACATTCCCGGTGACAGAGCCATCAGCAGAATGGCGAACCGCGGGCCAATAAGCAGGTACGATTTAAATAAGAATGCATCGCCTAATACCAGTCCAAGAAAACCGCTAATTACCAGATTGAAAACTTGATAGCCTGTTAAACGGTATTCAAATCCACCAATTAGAATAGTGGACAACAGCAGCACAGAAGCCATGATAAGCCGGTTAATATTCAGTTGCACTGAACCAGTTCGCTTTGCTGCTTCGGTAAAAAAAATAGAAGTAAATGACCACAATATAGCAGTCGTAATTGCCGCCAGTTCGCCTGTATATGCCAAATTATATGCCGTTAATAAAATGAATCAATCGGAGAATATAATCAAATCTTTAGACAGTCTTGTTCCCGGCTGCCGGAAGCAAAAACTTTTCAAATCCCGGTAAATAATCTGCTACCCGGAATTCAAGAATCGAGTATTCGGCTACCCCATTGCTAACAAACGGGTCTTCCGAAACAATATGGTGCACTTCATCAACAGTTCCGGCGCTGCAAAGAATTACTCCCCCTTCGCGGGGAACTTGAGGACCAGAACAAATGAAGGTGCCCGACTTGTAGTATTTTTGCAAATAAGCATTATGGCCTGCTAGAAAGGTATCGACTACAGATAATGATTGCTTATACGATAAAAGAATGATAAACATATTTCACCTTTTAAAAATATTCTGCCTGTAATTTACTAAAAGTTTAGTTTGTCCTCTCATCTGCATTATCAACATACAAAAAAAAGCCCGGGACGGAACCCGGGCTTTTTTATCAGCATTAAAGTAAATTAGTGAATCGGGCATTCTTTCCCGGTTATCAGTTTAAAGGCTTTTCTGAACTCAGCAATATTTTCAGGGGTATCTGCTTCAGTAGCTGCTTTTGTCGAAGGGATTTTTGTTTTTACAGCCAAATCCATTTTAGCCTTCAAACTTCCTTCTTTTGCTATTGCATCATAAATATGAATAAGTTTTTGTCCCATGATACTACTCCTTTATACTGAGTTGAATTTTATCATATAGCGGCTGTAATGCCTTCATATACACTTTGGCTTCATCACCCCAAGCTTCGGGGCTCTGAATCTTCCATTCGCAGTGTTCATCACCTTTGCCAACACAAACGGGCTCAATGGCTAGCAAAGGATGGCCGAAAAACGCGGTACACCATCCGGAAGCATAACCCATCAGGCTCCAGCATACCGGTTCTGTTGCATCATGATTAAAGGCCAGGTACTGCTGTGCCTCGTAAGAATTGGACCAAATACCGGTAAAGAAAAATTCGCCGGTTTCCCGGTCGTACTTTATCGCGGTGGGCGCGGCATGAACAAGCCCTTCCCATGTATGAATAACCGGGCCGCTTGCCAGCATGTCCATATCACTATCGAATTGGTCTCCGAATGCAGCTTTCATTTGCAGAAAATCGGAGTAACCATGTTCAAACCCGAATTTGAGAAATATCTCGCGCGCATCTTCGATACCGAGTTTTTCAACAAGGCTCTGCCGAAGTAGTCCTAATGCATTTGCATCCAGTATAACTAACCGCGTGTCTTTGAAGCTTGTTATTCCCATAGACGGGTCAAACTTCAATTCAGCTTCCAGATTAAAATCTGTTGCTTTCATCGGGCGTCCTTTCTATTTATCATGAAACAGTTTTATGAGTTTGGTTCCACACACTTTACTTCCGGCATACAACTCCGGAAAAGCCAGAATACTCAGACAACAACAGTAAACGCTCGGCGAATATAATTAAAATTGTGAAATAGTTGACTATCGGAAAATCTTTAATGAAAGTTTAATCTTTACTTTTCATTTTAAACCTCCACCCGAAGAATTTGTCAAAGTAATTACCAACGAACTGTTCTTGTAAATTTCCATTTGGTTACAATGGAAATTTTAAGGAACTTGAACAGTGTGTGTATCCGGTTACTCCCAAGCTCAGATTTATAAACCAAGAGAGGCAGCGCGATGAAGCGAATTTTAACTTTTTTATTTCTTGTTCAATTATTTTCGATTTCCGGTCAATCGCAAAAATTGTTTACCGTTAATTTTACAGCGGATATGGGAAAGCTGAAAAATTTTAACAATGTAAATGGCGGACCGGGAAAGGCAGTGGCCGGTTACCAAGATGCCGGGGTAAAAATGATACGCACGCATGATATGACCGCATGTGACTACATGAATTATTCACAATTCTGGAAAAACGGTAACCTCAATTACAGTTTTAACCCAACAGACTCTACTTTGTACAATTGGAACAACTGTAATATAAAGATTGATTCAATTACCCGCTTTGGATTCGTGCCGTTCTTCCGTTTCGGTATTAGTTTTTCATACACCAAGGACACCCTTTTTACACGGCCGCCATACGATTCAAATCATACAACTTTTTCGAAATTTTCTGAAGTCTGCAAAAGAACTATCATGCACTACAATAACGGCTGGGCAGGCGGATTTGCAAAAAATATTACATATTGGGAAATATGGAATGAACCTGATGGTGGTTTCTGGCATGGTGATTCTGTATCATTCTACAAAATGTTTAAAGAAGTTGGTGACTCACTGAAAAAGAATTTCCCTGATTTACAAATTGGTGGACCGGGGGTTCTCTCGGGGTCAGTAGTATCAAGGCGGCAGTGGGTGCCTGCTTTTATCAGATATTGTAAAAACAATTCCGCGAAAATGGATTTCTTTTCCTGGCACCTGTATTCACAGTTTAACCCATACGCCATTGCTGTTTGGGGAAATTATATCCGCACAATGCTCGATACTTCCGGATATGCCGGCACTGAAAGTGTTGTATCCGAAATGAATATTGACCTTGGCCAAAATAACAACCCAAATATTAACTCACCAAAGGGAGCTGCTTATATAGCCTCAACACTCATTTCAGCACAAATGAGTAAAATTGACAAGATACTTGTGTACCGCGGTGAAGGTATCATGAACATGCTTAATAACGACAGTCTTGGCCTGCCTAATTTTACTTGGAACGGGCTGGGTTTCAAGTCGTATTCGGTTTTATATAATAATACTCCCAACGGTATAGAAGCTGGTGGTTCAGAGTTTGTTACCGGCGAACAGAATGCCAGAAAAGATACAACCAACCTTATGATACTTGCGGGCCGTTCTGATGATAACAAATCGTGCAGCATTCTCATTTCCAATTATAACAGTTCTTCTAACTCCTGCACAATCAGTTTACAAAACCTTCCCTGGCAAAGTTCAGGCACGGTAACGGTAACAAAAAACATCACCAACAACCTTGGTAATTTTTTCACACAATCAACCGAAACTATTTCAGGTAATTCAAATCTCAGTATTACCGTCAATAATATTCCCGCTCCATCTGTTGTTTTATTACGGTTGGCATACACGGGCGATTTAACAAATAGCGAAGCAGAGAAAAAAACACCTGCCTCGTTTCAGTTAGCACAAAACTTTCCCAACCCGTTTAATCCTGAAACAATAATCAGTTATCAGCTTAACCAAAAAAGCCATGTTACATTAGAAGTCTTTGACATCGTTGGGAACAATATAGCCCTGCTCGTGGATAGAGTGCAGGAACCCGGGAATTACCATGTCCCGTTTTCATCGATGAAAAGTAAAGGCCTTGCAGCGGGGATGTATTTTTACCGGTTAAAAGCAGACAATCAGATTGCAGTTAAGAAAATGGTACTTTTGAGATAAATTTTTAAACACATTTTAGGGTTTTCCGCTCCATATTGATTTTTGTTGCGACATCTGAGTTCGCCCTATTTTCCGGTGGAGTTTTTCAGTGGCTAAAGCCTGAAATCACGTGGGGTAAGACACCCCTGCATACGGCATCCATCCCCGCGGGAAATGCCCGGGGTTAGGGCGTGAATAGCAACCGCACTGTGAGCGGGTAATATTCAATATCCCTCAACCCCGGGGTACACTCCGGGTGATTTAATCTCTCGGTGCGCAGGCTTTTTTAAGGGGGATGGATGCCAAGCCACAAACTGTATGGTAAATGCAGAGCATTTCCGGTAAAAATTCTGTTTTTAAAGTTAACATATAGCTCATACTAGTTCTGCGTCATGATTAGCCCTGCTACAGGATTGCCGTCAAATTTTCACATGAACCCGAGTAAAATACATTTTCGCTATTTTTGCCGTTGCTTGTATATTATAGTATTATTTATTATGATTTTATGCAAGGTGTTATGCACAAGTTATTCCCGCTCATTTTTTTCGTAGTTGTAAGCGCAGCAATTCTGTGCACAGGATGTAAAACTTCTCCGCCGGTAGAGCCGGACTCTAAAAAATACCAGACTACAATTGTTACATCCGATTTGGACAGCTCGATGATTTATCTTGATGATACCTCAACCGGTTTGTATGCACCCGCCACTCTGATGTTGACACCCGGTTCCCATAGTATTACCCTTAAACGCACCGGTTTTGCTGATATTACCAAACCGGTTGTAGCTGTAAAAGGAACGGTCGCAGAAATAGTTTACGTGTTCCCAACTCGTACCGTTCTACTTGAAGATTTTGCAAATGTTAGCTGTACACCATGTGTTGCATCAAATATTCTTGTAGAAAAGCTGAAACATAGGCCATACAACGATGCAAAGTTGGTGGTTATAAAATTTGCAACAAGTTTCCCAGCGCTTACAGATCCGTTTTATCAGGCAATACCGCAGATATGTCTGGCAAGGAAGAATTATTATTCGGTCTCAACTGCACCTACATTTAGGGTTGATGGAATGACAAATGTTGTTCCTATTGATAGTTTTACTGTTAAAGCTGCAGTTCAAAAACAACTTGCCAAACCCCCGCAGTTTATCATTGATCGGGGCTCATTACAAACGAATGTTGCATCGCAGCTAGGTATCAATGCAACCATCAAGTGTATTAATACGTCAGGATTGGACTTCAGTAACATTGTGGTGCATGCTGTATTGATAGAAAGCTTGATTGCATTTGAAACGCCACCGGGCAATAATGGTGAAACAAAGTTTTATAACGTTGTCCGTGCCCAACTACCCGATCAGAATGGGCAGCCTATGGGAGAGATGACCCTGAACCAGGTTAAAACATTTAGTGTCTCCTCACCAGTTGTTAGCGGCTGGCAGTTAGGGCAGATGCGTGGCGTGGTTTTTATTCAAAATAAGCAGACAAAAGAAGTATATAACGCTTCATATTTTAATTATCCCTTCGTGGAAGAGGCAAATTAGCATGGTTATAATTGATGGGCTCGCGGTATTTCCAGAAGGTGACGATAAAAAGCCGGCAATACTATTTGTGCACGGTTTCCCGTTTGACCATTTCATGTGGGATGCTCAAATTGCAGAATTGAAGCAAAACTATTATTGCATCGGTTACGACTTGCGGGGATTGGGTAAATCTGAGGTTGGCAACGGGCAGTTTACTATTGAAATGTTTGTTGATGATATTATCAGCATCCTTAATACACTGCACGTTAAAAAAGCCGTTATCTGCGGCCTTTCAATGGGCGGATATATTGCATTACGTGCCATTGAAAGGGAACCGGAACGGTTTAACGGTTTAATACTTTTAGATACAAAAGCGGATGCAGATGACAACGCGAATAAAATACGCAGGGCTGCAGCAGTAAAACATATACTTACTAACGGCAGTGCTGGTTATGTTAAAGCCTTCGTCCCCAATACCATGCCCGATTCATCGGTTAAAAAACTTGGTACCGGTTATACCGGAATGATTGAACGGCTTATCCTCGCTTCGCCTGTAGGCATTGCAGGCTGCCAGTTAGCCATGGCTGCCCGGACGGACACGAATGACCTATTATTAAATATTAGTATGCCAACCTTGGTGATGTGCGGCGAGTATGACAGTTTAAGTCCTGTGTTTCATATGCGGGCAATGGCTGGCAAGATTAGAAACGCGGAGTTCGTGGTTATTAAAGATGCAGGGCACATGACCCCATTGGAGCAGCCAGAGATGGTGAGCAGCATAATTAGCACGTTTTTGAATGGATTATTCTTATCCAAATAATTCGGTGCTGGGGAGCATTTAAAGCATTGCAACACCGTGAACATTTCACACAAGGTCTTTAGACATGGTTCTATGGGGTAGGCCAACTTCGGTATAGAGTTCACTGATAACCCGGTATCCTGATTTCACGTAGAATGGAATCGCGTATTCCCTGGCATGCAGCATCATCGTGGTGAATCCTTTTTCCTTGGCGAATTCCTCCGCATATTGGACGAGTTGTCTGCCAATTCCTTTTCCCTGCATCGCGTTGGCCACAGCTGCCTGCCGCATTTGTATTATTCCATTCTCAAGCGGTTTTAACAGAAGGCAGCCAATAAGTGACCCGTCTTGAAAAGCCCCAAACCGGTATTGGGTATACTCTTCTGCAAGCTGCTCTTTGGTGTAGGTTAGGTTTAAGGGTTTACGTAAAACTTCAAAACGCAGCGCTATTTCCGCATTGTAGGTTTCCGAGCCGTATCCGATTTCTTTCAGTTCAATTTGCATACTTTTTTTTACCCGAAATTACATCTTTTTTTGCAAAAGGAACGAAACTTTTCCCGAAATTGTATTATACATGTACAATCATTTAATCCGGAAGACGTTGAAAAATTCAGGAATCTATATTCACATCCCGTTTTGTGACCACAAGTGTATCTATTGTGATTTTTACTCGATCACTAATTATCAAAATATCTCAGCCTACCTTGATTCGCTGAAAATAGAGATTGATACGTACGCGGCTCTGTACAAGGATACTCACGTTTTTGATTCCATTTTTTTCGGGGGCGGCACACCCTCGTTCATGGAGCCGGGGTACATATCTGAGATAATTAATTACATTAAAAAGAATTTTAAATGTACGGGGGATGCTGAAATTACCATGGAAACAAATCCCGGCACGGTGGATGAGGAAAAAATTCAGGCTTTTTTGCAAGCAGGTATTAACAGGATAAGCATAGGCATACAGTCTTTTGATGAGGGGGACTTGAAATTTCTCACCCGAATCCACTCCGCCGGGCTGGCAAAGCAAACCGTTCACACGGTTAAGCAAGCCGGATGCAATAATATCAGCATTGATTTGATTTTTAACTTACCCGGGCAGTCAAAAGAAAAATGGCGGTATAACCTTGAAACCGCTTTCACTTTACCGATTGACCATATATCCGCTTACAGCCTTATTCTGGAGCGGGGCACAATCCTTAATAAACTGGTGCTTGATGGTAAGGTGCAGTTAGAGGGTGAGGAACATGATGCCGGGTTATATGAAGAAACCATCGCATTTATGGCACCAAAAGGTTTTTCCCAGTACGAGGTCTCTAATTTTTGTAAGCCGGGTTTCGAGTGCAGGCACAATAACCATTATTGGCACTACGATGACTATCTAAGTTTCGGCACATCCGCGCACTCTTTCATGAACGGAAAGCGCTGGTGGAATATTTCTTCGTTGAATCTGTATATCGAATCGGTGAAGCATAAAAAACACGCGGTTGCGGGCAGTGAAGTGCCGGCTGAAAGTGAAAGATTAAATGAATACACGATGCTTGCATTACGGAGTAATGGTATAGAAATTACACGGTTGGAAAAACTATTCGGGACCGGATGGTACAAAAAGAACCAGGCATATATCGGTTCGCTTGCAGCAAGTCAGTATATCGTTATACGCGATAATTGTATTAGTCTTACGCCCGCAGGTTACGCGGTTTGTGACGAGATACTGGTGCATTTACAATAAGAAAGAAATTATTCTCAAAGAGGAAGGCAATGGATATGAAAAAAATATTGTTGATAATTCTGGTTTTATGCGTGGTTAACATGCATGCCCAACAAAAAGATGCCCCGCCTAAGGTGCTTGTTATAACCGCTCACCCTGATGATGAAACCGGAATAAGTGTAGCAATTTATAAAATTACTCACGAGCTAAAGGGCACGGTTGACTTAGCCTTGATTACCAACGGCGAAGGCGGTTACAAGTATTCAACATTGGCTGAGGCATACTACGGGCTGCCACTGACCGATGAAGCCTCGGGCCGTGAATACTTGCCCAGCATACGTAAAACTGAGTTGATGAACGGCGGAAAGATAATGGGCATAAGGAACTATTATTTCTTCGACCAGAAAGACCACAAATACACGCTTGACATTACCGGTGTTATGGACTCGATTTGGGATACCGTACTCGTGAAAAGACGGCTGGCTGGAATTATCAGGCAGGAAAAGTACAATTCCATTTTTTGTTTACTGCCCGTCCCCGAGACCCACGCGCATCACAAATGTGCATCCCTGATTGCTTTGCAGCTTGCTTCGGAACTAAGCGAAAAGGAAAGGCCAACGGTACTTGGCTATACAATTGGTATGGTACAGGACTCGCTTCCCAAACCGTACACGGGGCTTGAAGGGTTTCCAATTACGCGCGTTGATGTTGGCGTACCTGTTTTTACTATTGACAGGAATGCAGCGTTTGGATTTAAGAACCGGCTCAGTTACAAAGTAGTTGCGAATTGGGTTATTGCAGAGCATAAATCCCAAGGCACAATGCAGTTAGCCATGAACATGGGTGACACGGAGCGGTTTTTGTTTTTCGCGGTTAATCCATTGGCAAGAATACCTTTGGTAGAAAAACTTTTTCTGGAATTAAAAAAGGTACCATACGTTGCAAAGGAATACAAAGAATGAGTGACGGAAAACCGCAGCAGTTAGTACGGGATTTGGGCCCCGTGCAGGCAACCGCCTTAAACATGATTGATATGGTTGGTATTGGCCCGTTTGTGGTGATGCCGCTGGTTATGAATATGATGGGTGGTACCGCGGGACTTATTGCCTGGGTGCTTGGGGCACTTGTCGCGTTTGTTGATGCCTTTACTTGGAGCGAACTGGGTGCAAAATATCCATTGGCAGGAGGCAGTTATAGTTTTCTCAGAGAATCATTTGCCGGCACGCAACTCGGGAAAATAATGCCGTTTTTGTTTATCTGGCAAACGATGATTCAAGCGCCGCTGGTAATAGCATCGGGCAGTATTGGCTTTTCGCAGTATGCCGCTTATTTGTTACCGCTTTCGCCAATCGAGCAGAAAATGGTATCCGGTGCGGTGGTTATTTGCCTGACGGCCCTGTTGTACCGGAAGATTAACACGATTGGTAAAATATCAGTCGTTTTGTGGGTTGGTGTACTGCTTACCATCCTGTGGATTATCTGGGGTGGTGTTACACATTTCAGTCAGGCAACTTTCGTGGGTTCATTCAGTTTACCGCAGGAGTTGAGCCTTGGTTTCGCGGCTATAACCGGAATGGCAACCGTGCAGACAATTTACTGCTATCTTGGATATTACAATGTCTGCCATCTCGGGGGAGAAATAAAGGCACCGGAAAAAATTATTCCCCGAAGCATGTTTTTATCAATCATCGGTATTACCGTTTTATATCTTGGAATGAATATCGTAATTGGCGGTGTGCTGCCATTGCAGCAGGCACAAGGCTCAAAGTTCATCGTTAGTACATTTATCGAAACGATATACGGGCATCAGGCAGCGGTTGTGGCTACCGGATTGATACTGTGGATAGCGTTCGCCTCGTTATTTGCCGTTATGCTTGGGTACTCAAGGGTGCCATACGCGGCGGCGCTTCAAGGTGATTTCTTCAAGGTGTTTGGAGCAGTGCATCCAACCAAAAAATTTCCGCACCGCGCACTGCTGTTTCTTGGCGTGGTGGCATTTGTATTTAGTTTACTGTTCAAGCTGCGGGAAGTGATTCTGGCTATTATTGCCATGCGTATTATAATACAGTTTATCGGGCAGTCTGTTGGACTTATATATCTCCACAAAAAAAGAACGTCAGAAGGGTTCCCGTTCACGATGCCATTATATCCTTTCCCCGTGATACTTTCTATCTGTTTGTGGGTTCTGGTATTTTTTTCAACCGGGGTGAATTTTATGTTGTCCGGCATCGCGGCAGTCGTTTCGGGATTAATCGTGTATGCAATTCGCGAAAAAGTATTGAAACGGAAGAGAGCCTTATAAAGTTGCATATTGATTTTCCAGATCAGTAAATTTCTCGGAGAAATATATTGAGAAAATGCTGACTGTAATATTTGGGGCAATGAGAATTGTAACTACTCAACTTATAACTAAAAAGAAGTATATCAAAAATTTACAACTTTTAACCTCAGAATTTCACGAAGTAATGGATATCCATAGTCTGAGGGATCTCACTCATCTATCGACAGGCTTTCCTTAAAGGGGTGGAATCCAAGCCACTGGATACTGATTTGAAATTATAAAGTAAAATTTATTGGCTAAAGCCTGATGTTTGTTGGTTATTGAAACCTCAAACTTAAGAGGCTGTGTTAAAACTCTGAACAAATACAGGTCTCCCTTTAAAAACGAGGTGTTTTTTTTCGATTTTTCCAGACTGCTTTTACCGATTATTCTTTTTTACTGTTTCATCTTTTTATTTTCTGCTTTTTAGAGCTTTTTC